>JBOFKE010000030.1:0-8233 GCA_051657185.1 Bacteroidales bacterium
ACATCCTCTATCTTTTCTGTTATAATTTTTCGGAAACGGGGATTCGGTGACATCACGACTCCTGCCAGAAAGGCTCCGAATAAGGCATGAATACCGATAATTTGTGTAACGACAGCAGATATAATTAATACAGCAAAAATGAAAGCCATAAAAGGTTTATTCATGACCTCTTTACGCGAATAAATCTCACCGATTCGTTTCATAAAAGGTTTTACCAGCAATAGCATAACCAGCACATAAATCACTGCTGCTGCGATGGTATAAAGTGCACTGACAAAAGTTCCTGCTTTCGCAATTGCTATAACCGCTGCCAATAAACACCAGGCTGTTATATCATCATTGGCTGCTGATGCTATTGTTATAGTCCCCAGATGGGTCTTCAGTAAATTTCGTTCTTGCAAAATACGGGCTAATACAGGAAAGGCTGTTATACTCATTGATATTCCTATAAATAGAGAAAATGCTATATAAGAAATACTTCCGTCTGTGTATTTGGTGAAGATGAAATAGCTTAGCAGCATCCCCAGAAAAAAAGGAAGTATAATGCTCGCATGACTTATAAAAAGTGTCTGATTCACTTTCTTCCTGAGCGTTCCCAAATCGAGTTCCATACCTATAATAAACATAAACAGGATCAGACCAATTTTGCTTAAAGCATCAATCCCGCCCAAATATTCCGGTGCAAACAAGAAATGAAAAGTATCGGGAAAATAATGTCCTAACAAAGATGGTCCTAATGCGATACCGGCTATAATTTCACCAATCACTAAAGGCTGTCCCATTTTCCCGAATATAAATCCAAAAAGACGGGATGCCAGTATGATTACAACGATCTGAATAAGTAACAGAGTTAAGGGTGCTGCCATTTCGTGGTGCAGTGTATCCAGAAACTGATTAAAATAACTCAAAGAGTTATCAACTATTTGCTTGCTTTGTTGGGGAATAGTCTCTCCTTGCTCTATAAGAACAAAAAACAGAATAGAGAATACAAGGAGCATTCCTAAATAATAGATGATATTTTTCTGACTCTGTTTCATCATTTGCAATAAATTAGATTCCCGGTGGGCGTATTTTGGTTTTTCTATTTATATAAGGTTTGAAGGGTTCATTTAGTTGAATAAACTGTATAAAAAAAGCGGGAGAATCTCGAAAGACTCTCCCGCTCAGGATTTTTTTATTGCGAAGATTATTTTGAGATAATCTTAATTTTTGCTGTTTTCAAACCTGGAGATGATGCTTCAAGTTCGATTACACCCGGTTTTTCATCACTTTGTACAAGTGTTGTCAACTGACCACTGAATGCTTTCATTTTTGGTTCGTGGAACAACTCAAGACTCACAGGATTACCATTAGCTGATGCTCTGTAAGAACCTGCACCGCGAACTTTGAAACGGATCTGGTTAGTTGCATCCGGACATAAATTTCCGTCTTTGTCAACTACTTTCACATTCACGAATGAAATATCTCTGCCGTCTGCCTGGATTTCATTACGGTCTGCTGTCAGCTCAATAGCATAAGGCTTACCTGCTGTGTGAACCTCTTGCTCTGCTACTGCTTTACCGTTTTCATCATAAGCAACTACTTTAATAGTACCTGGCTCGTATTTCGTATCCATCCACATTAAACGGTAACGTTTCTGACGTTCGAATGATTTTTGAGCTGCTGCTGTATAGCTGCTGTCTAATCCGATTGTCAGGTCTTTCGTACGTTTACCCTGACTTTTTCCGTTGATGAATAATTCAGCAGTCGGATAGTTTGTGTAAACAAATACCGGAGTTACCTCTCCTTCTCTGCCTGGCCATGTCCAGTGAGGAAGTACGTGTAAAGTTTCTTCTTTTTTGTTCCAGTGGCTTCTGTATAAGTAGAAACGATCTTTTGGAATACCTGCTAAGTCAACAATACCGAATAAAGAACTGTGACTTGGCCAGTTTGTATAATAAGGAGTCGGTTCGCCCAAATAGTCGAATCCTGTCCAAACAAACTCTCCGATACCGTAAGGCAGATCTTCATGCTGGATGAAGTCATCTTCAGGTAGGTTAGACCATCCGCAATGCTCTACGTCATACGAAGAACTTTGGTTATCATCATACGTTTTCATTGCCAAACGCTCAACAGGGAATTTGTAAACACCGCGCGAACTTACAGTCGATGCAGTTTCACTACCCAAAATAATTTGTTGTGGCAGTTTGCTATAGTTTTCCTTATACATGTGCGGACGGTAGTTGAAACCAGCTACATCCATCACTGCTGCAAAGTTGTTATTAATAACTGCAGACGGAGCATCCATACCGTTCGTAACCGGACGTGTCGGATCTTCTCTGTGACAGATATCCTGTAGGAAACGTGCTGTTTTCGCTCCGCTTTGATGCCATTGCTCAGGAACCTCGTTACCGATACACCACATAACAACACTTGGGTTATTACGGAAATGATGAAGCAGATTTACAAGATCTTTCTCAGCCCATTCGTCAAAGAATAAGTTGTATCCGTTCTTAACTTTTGGTGCTTTCCATTCATCAAAACTTTCAACCATCAACATCATACCCATTTCATCACACGCTTTTACAAGCTCGGGTGCAGGCATATTGTGTGACGTACGAATTGCATTCACACCCATATCTTTCATAATACGGATCTGACGACGGATAGCTGCATCGTTTACGGCTGCTCCCAAAGGTCCTAAATCATGGTGGTTACATACCCCCTGGAATACAGTGCGTTTTCCGTTTACATAGAATCCTTTATTAGGAATAACTTCGATTGTGCGGATACCGAAACGTGTTTCGTACGTATCTTTCAAAGTTGTACCATCGTAAAGTTTTGTCTCTGCCGTATATAAATTCGGAGAGTCAACATCCCACAATTGTGGATTTTCAACTACAATTTCTTGAGAGAATTTATCTGAATCGTATTTAGTCAGTTGTTTTTTAGCTGTTGCTACAACCTGACCTTGCGGATTCATAATTGTTGTCTCTAATGTATAGTTCTCTGCATTCTTTACAGAAGGCTTATTGATTTTTGTTTCGATGTTTACTTTCGCAAACTGATCGTTAATCACTGGAGTTGTGATATAAGTTCCCCATACAGGAATGTTGGCATCTTCCGTCACACGTACGTGTACATTACGGTAAATACCTGCTCCCGGATACCAGCGCGATGATTCCGAAACATTTTCCAGACGTACTGCTAATGTGTTTTTTTCTCCCTCTTTTACATAAGGAGTAATATCGAAATGGAATGTATTGTATCCGTAAGGCCAGAAACCTACTTTTTGTCCGTTTACATATACTTCCGCACGACTCATCGCTCCATCAAAAATGATAGTCGCCTTTTTGCCTTTTTTGAATTCAGGCATTTCAAACTCTGTTCTGTACCATCCCACACCCACAAAAGGAAGACCTCCTGTACGACCTGCATGCTCAAGAGCGTCTTTCTGACCATCCTGAACAATTGCTACGTGTTGCTTGTCATTTTGTGAACTGAATGGTCCGTAAATAGCCCAGTCGTGAGGTACACGAACTGTTTGCCATTTCGAGTCATTCCACTCAGGATTTACAAACGATGGGTTATCTTCTCTCGTGAACTTCCAGTTCTTTTCCAAAAGTTGTTCGCTACGTTGAGCCCAGATTGATGCGCTCAATGCCAAACAACCCATTAAAGAGATCCAGCTTTTTCTAATTCTCATTGGGTTACGTAAAATATTTTAAGGATTATCTTTGCCACAAATATATTAAAAATGTTCGTTCAATTAGCGGTTATACTGACAAAATAACGGTTTTAATCGGGATATATTAGTAAAATAGTGATATTTCAGTCCGTTTCTACATAAAAAATCTCGATAAACACAGGGGTTTACCGAGATGTATATTTAGTTAAAAGCCTATATCGGATAATTTATTTTAATCAATCTGCCATCAAAGACTAAAAAGTATATGAATTCAGACATAAATAAGAATAGCTAGATTCCATTAATTAACCGAATGATTTCAGCGCCGAATTCATCCGTTGTCATCCGTTGCCCGTTATCCATAAACTTCGATAAATCTTCTGTTGCTTTTCCTTGCACTAACATGCGTTCAACTGTCTTAATTATCACCTCAGATGCTTCATCCCATTTTATATACTCCAGCAACATGGCGGCTGACAAAAGTAATGAGCACGGATTTGCTTTGTTGAGGCCTGCTATATCAGGAGCCGTTCCGTGCGTCGCTTCAAAAATAGCTCTTCCTGTCAGATAGTTTATATTAGCTCCCGGAGCAATACCAATACCTCCGACTTCTGCAGCCAGCAGATTAGAGATATAATCACCACTGATATTCGGTGTTGCTACTACCGAATATTTCTCAGGATACAGAATTGCATTTTGCATAAACACATCTGTAACTTCATCATTCACGATTAGCTTACCGCGCATTACGGCATTTTCATATTCAGCTTTGGCAAAAGCATCTCCTGTATCTTTTCTCAGTTTCTCGTACTGTCGCCATGTGAAAATTCTGTCTTCAAACTCATTTTCGGCTACATCGTAGCACCAGTTTTTAAAAGCGCCCTCAGTGTAACGCATAACATCTCCTTTATGGATGATTGTTACGGTCGGTAAACCTTTCTCCAACGCATAATGTATGGCAGCTCGCATTAATCGTTCAGAACCTTCCCGTGAAATCAGTTTAATTCCGAACGATGAGCATCGGGTTGATCGTATTTTTTTGACACGCATATTATCTTCGAGAAAATGCAGAACTTTGTTAGCCTCAATCGTTCCACTCATCCACTCAATACCTGCATAAAGATCCTCCGTATTCTCCCGGAAAACAACCATATCCACACGGTCAGGGTGTTTCAGAGGAGATGCAACTCCCCGATACCAGCGTACCGGACGAAGACACACGTATAAATCCAGATCCTGACGTAAGGCTGCATTTAATGAGCGCACACCTCCCATATCCGGTGTATTTAAAGGGCCTTTTATTCCAATATGATAGTCTTTGAAAGTCTTAATTGTTTCTTCGGGCAACCAGGTTCCGAATTTATTGTATGCTTTCTCTCCGGCATAAACCTCAAGCCAGTTGATCCCACGTTTTCCATAATAACATTTTGTGACAGCAGTATCCACAATCTTTTTTACAACCGGCCATATATCTTTACCAATACCGTCTCCCTCGATAAATGGAATAGTCGGGAATTCGGGTACGATCAAACTTCCGTTTTGTATTTCAATTCTATCCATAGGTTATTCGTTTTTAGTTGACTTTTCTTATGTTTTGTGAGTCAGTGGTCTTAATTGTAAACAGATTAAAGAGTTAACTACTTTGTTAAAAACAATCCTTTTCAGACTTTTGTTTGACTTCCGTCTTGTTTTTCTTAATCATATTTTAATGATTTATAGCGCAATGACATATATTCGCCCATCTGAAGCTTGTTTTTAGCCATGTTTAAGCCTTTCTGTCTAAAAAATAAAGGATTTTATACCCCTGAGGTTGAATATACCCGCTCACAGACAATCGTTTTCTTGAAAAAAATCATTTACTTTGCATTTCGTTCGTTATGTTTACTTTGGGTGTAATAGGATGTGGTCATCCTTCTCATCGGACAACGAACCTAAATCATTGAATTTCTGAAATTTTTTATAGATATGGCACAACAAGAGGATGTTTTTAAGAAGATTGTTTCTCATGCTAAGGAGTATGGTTTCGTATTTCCTTCAAGTGAGATCTATGACGGTTTAGCTGCTGTTTATGACTACGGTCAAATGGGAGTTGAGCTTAAAAATAACATTAAGAAGTACTGGTGGGATAGCATGGTGTTGTTGAACGAAAATGTAGTAGGTATTGACTCTGCTATCTTCATGCATCCGACTATCTGGAAAGCTTCGGGCCACGTTGATGCTTTCAATGACCCGTTGATTGACAATAAAGATTCGAAAAAACGTTACCGTGCTGACGTTTTAATCGAAGACCTGATGGCGAAATATGACGATAAAATCAATAAAGAAGTTGAGAAAGCTGCGAAAAAATTCGGCGAGACTTTCGATGCTGAACTTTTCCGTCAGACTAATCCGCGCGTTTTAGAAAACAAAGCGAAAAAAGAAGAAATCTTAGCGCGCTTTACAGCGGCTTTGAACGATAATAATTTAGAAGAACTTCGTCAGATCATTGTTGATTATGAAGTTGTTTGTCCGATCAGTGGTACTAAAAACTGGACTGATGTTCGTCAGTTCAACCTTATGTTCTCTACTGAGATGGGATCTACTGCGGATGGCGCGATGAAAGTTTTCCTTCGTCCTGAAACAGCTCAGGGTATCTTCGTTAACTTCCTGAACGTACAAAAAACAGGTCGTATGAAGATTCCTTTCGGTATCGCTCAAATCGGTAAAGCTTTCCGTAACGAAATCGTTGCGCGTCAGTTTATTTTCCGTATGCGTGAGTTCGAACAAATGGAAATGCAATTCTTTGTTCGCCCGGGCGAAGAACTTGAGTGGTTCGAAAAATGGAAGCAAACGCGTTTGAAATGGCACAAAGCTCTTGGATTCCCACAAGAGAAATACCGCTACCACGATCACGAAAAATTAGCTCACTATGCTAATGCGGCTACGGATATCGAATTCCAGATGCCTTTCGGATTCAAAGAGGTTGAAGGTATTCACTCGCGTACAGATTTCGATTTGAGCAGCCACGAACAATACTCAGGTAAAAAACTTCAGTATTTCGATCCTGAATTGAATAAATCATACGTTCCTTACGTTATCGAAACATCAATCGGTGTTGACCGTATGTTCTTAAGTGTTCTTTCTGCTTCTTATTGCGAAGAAACGCTTGAAAATGGCGAAACACGTGTAGTTCTTCGTATTCCTGCTGCTTTGGCTCCGGTGAAAGTGGCTGTAATGCCGTTGACTAAAAAAGACGGTCTTCCTGAAAAAGCTCGTCAGATCATCGATGACTTGAAATTCGATTTCAAATGCTCGTATGACGAAAAAGACTCTATCGGTAAACGTTACCGCCGTCAGGATGCTATCGGTACTCCTTTCTGTCTGACTGTTGATCACCAGACGCTGGAAGATAATACTGTAACAATCCGTCACCGCGACACAATGACTCAGGAACGTGTTTCGATTGATGATCTTTCTAAAATCATCGGTGAACAAGTTAGCATGAAAACATTGTTCAAAAAAATCGCTGAATAATACTCAATCAGATAAAAGGCGGGAGGGATTACTCCCTTCCGCTTATTTTCTTTCATATAAACTTTAGATCACATGAATAAAGGTTGCATGATTTCGTTGATAATAGGAGGTATTTTCCTGTTTATTGCGATTGCATTTGTAGGTTGGGGAGTCTCGGCTTACAATAAAATGGTTACAATGGACGAGTCTGTCAAAGCTCAGTGGGGTAATGTACAGAACCAGTACCAACGTCGTTCCGATCTTATACCGAATCTGGTGAACACCGTGAAAGGGTATGCCACTCACGAGAAAACGACATTGGAACAGGTTACAGAAGCCCGCGCCAAGGCTACTCAGGTTACGATTGATCCCCAGAAACTGGACGCTCAGTCTTTGCAACGTTTTCAGGCAGCTCAGGGTGAGCTTAGTCAGGCTTTAGGCCGCTTACTGATGGTACAGGAGCGCTATCCTGATCTGAAAGCAAACCAAAACTTCATCGAGTTGCAAGCTCAGCTCGAAGGAACAGAAAACCGTATTTCGACAGAAAGAACACGTTTCAACGACGAAGCAAAAGGATATAACAGCTATATCCGCACGTTCCCTCAAAGTATCGTTGCAGGTATAGGAGGATTCAGCCAGATGCCTTACTTCGAAGCTGAACAAAGTGCTCAAAAAGCTCCGAAAGTCGAATTCTAAAATCAGATAATAACTCCTGCGGTGGGTAAATCGATTCCTGATAAGCTCCCGTGAATCAAAATATATAAGTCAGATGAATTTTTCAATTAAAAGAAATTTTATACTCTTGTTCGCATTCATTGCGATTGTGACAGGGTTCTCTTCTTGTCTAAACACAGAAGATCCTTTCGAACAGTATCGCAGCTGGTACGTACAGAATGAAAACTACTTCTCTAAGTTACAAAAATCGGGAACTTACGAGGTTGACTCGATCCCTCTTAACGAAGGAGGTGGCGTTATCCTGAAGAAAGTATTGAAGGAAGGAACCGGAACGGTTAATCCTTATTTCAACAGCAATGTGAAAGTTTACTATACCGGTAAACGTCTGAAAGACGGATC
>JBOFKE010000031.1:0-5776 GCA_051657185.1 Bacteroidales bacterium
AATTTTTTCATAAATAATAAAAGTTATTTTGTAAGTCCTATAATTTCCTGAACAGAGAATCTGTAATGATTATTGTTTCTGTTTTTGAGACTGCAAATATAGAAAGGAAAATTTGAAATGCAAACAAATATCTAAAAAATAATTCATTTTTACAGTATGTGTCAAACAGAATATGTCTGGTAGAATAGATTACTTGTAGTAAAATGAATTAATATTCACTAAATAGATCGGTTGAACGCAATTGCTTTGTGTATAAGGGTCTAATTGTGTTTTGATGCAAGTGAGAGTGCTGTGATTACTACTAATAGATGAGTGAGATTATGGCGAAATTAAGGTGATGTCTTTAGGAAATGTTAGCTATATATCTGTATTAAATTTCAATGTCGGTGTCAATATTTTCCCATGGCTTAACGCTAACGAAAGTCTTTAGATTATTCAAATCAATACTAATATCTAAGAGTTTGTCATTGATACATTCAAAAGGAGTGTTGTTATTGTCTTTATCAAGAGTCATAAGTACGATGCCATTTTTACGAATATCAATTGTAAGTCCCTTGTTTGTTTCAGTAGGAAACATCGTAATCTTGTTTGTAGAGAGAGAGCCCGGCGATGTTGCTGTAAAAGGTATTAACGCCTGCAATCTGGAGTCTAAGCCATTGTTTCCGATATTGATCTTTGCGCATATATGCTTTATTTCAACGTCGTAAATGTCGGGGTCATATATTGAATTATTTGCAGACGCATTGAGCGTAATTTGCACATTCCCGACTTTACGTTCAAGAGGTATTTCAATATTTTCATTCAAGCGCCACCCCTTACGAAGAATCAGCATGCCACTGAATATAGGATTTATCGGTTCATAGGTGTTTGTAGAAGGATAGGTAATCATAAACTCGCTGAGAGAGTGATCCCATTCAGGATAAATCAGACGGGATTCACTGCTTGCGGTTACTGCATAGAGTATTAATTCCTTTTCATTCTGTATTTTTGTAGATTTTAAACTCAGTTGTTGCTCATTTGATTGTAAATCCAATTTTACGCAATCAAGGAGTTCATGGTCGGAGTTATATATATAAATGAGTAAGGTCTCGATTTTACAATCGGGCGTAATCTTATTTCCCTCCGAATTAATGAAGGCGACTCTTAAATTGTAAGTCATTGCATTCCAATTGTAATTAGCCTCAGAACAACCGGAGAATGTTTGCAAGACAAATAAGATAAATATGCATATCGTTAATAATATTCTGTGTGTTCTTGTCATAAATATTATTTCTGGAAATAATAGTAAGCCATAAAATAAGCAAATCCTATGCGAAGATACACTTTTTCGGTTTGCGACGAATAAATATAAATGAAACTTATTAATTATTTTCGGGGGAGCTATTATGCTTATAAAAAAAAGCTCTGCAAATGAATATATTGCAGAGCTTTTTTGTTTCTATTATTGCTTACTATTCAGCTGATTCAGTAATTCTTCAACTGCAGCTTTGATTTGGTCGTCTTTTCCCTGAAGCTGAGATTCAGGGCTGTTATATACTTCAATGTCCGGCTGTAGTTCCTGGTTTTCGAGATAATTGCCTCTCATATCCTGAACTCCAACCTGAGGGATGCCAAATACAATAGAAGGATCAATTTGATTTTCCCACCATACGGCTGTCATTGTTCCCGGTACCGGAGCACCAACCAGTTTGCCTATCCCCAGCTCTTTATACACAAACGGGAATCCATGAGCATTTGAATAATTGTCTTCACACATTAATACAACAGACGGTTTTGTCCATTTCGTAAAAGGATCATCACCGATATACTGACCACGAGGTACGAATTTCTGATAAAGTTTACCGCCTAAAAGTGTGACAAGGTCATCATGCAACCAACCACCTCCATTATGGCGTGTATCGACGATAACAGCTTCTTTCTGTCTGTTCAGTCCTAACAATTCGGAATAGACAGTACGGAAACTTTCGCTATCCATTCCTTTGATATGTACATATCCGATACGACTGTTTGAT
This sequence comes from Bacteroidales bacterium, assembly GCA_051657185.1. GTDB lineage: Bacteria > Bacteroidota > Bacteroidia > Bacteroidales > UBA7332 > UBA7332. The sequence continues at coordinate 2,013 of JBOFKE010000031.1, forward strand.
AAAGAATCGACCAGCGCACGTCTGCTTTTTACCCAACGTTTATAAAGCAAGTTGTTTTGTTCTCCGTATGAAAAAGGTTTTATTTTCTCATAACGATTCTTTTTAGTTTTCGGATCGTATAACGAGAGAACAACCTGTTTTCCACTTTTACCCTGAAGCAGAGGATAGTAATCCATACCCGGTTTCACAGGTGTACCATCTATCTCTTCGATAATCATACCCGGTTCAATTTTCAGGCTTGATTTAGAAAGAGGTCCTTGTGGTATTATTTCAGAAATACGAAGTCCGTCTCCTGTATAGTTTTCGTCTACAAAAATACCTAATGAAGCAGTGGAAGGAGTGTTAGACCATGCTCTGTATCTCGCTCCTGTATGCGATGCATTCAGTTCGCCTAAGATTTCGCTCAATAATTCTGCAAAATCATAGTTATTGTTGATATAAGGCAGAAATTTATTATAAGCATCATGATAGCCTTTCCAGTCTATTCCATGAATCGCAGGATCATAGAACTTATCCGCAACCTGTTGCCATGCATGATCATAAATGTATTGGCGCTCTTCGAAAGGTTTATGATTAAATTCGGCATTGTAAGAGATATTTGTAACGCTTCCTCCCGGCAGACTAACCTTTTTGAGGCTTCCTCCTGCCAAAGCATAAATGTTTGTATAGTCTTTGTCCGGATAAAGGCTGCTCCAACCAAATCCTTTAATCAGTTCTTTATTGCTACCTGACTTGAGATCCCTTTCAATCAGGTCGCCATTTGAGATATAATAAAGTTTATCACCTTTAGGCAGTAATACGGCATCACCAACAGATCCGGATGAAGGAGTCAATCGGACAATACGATCTTGAGCATTAACAGTGTCAAACACGAGATCCTGTTTAGCCTCTTTTTTCTTATTCTTTTTCGTTGATGTCGAATCATTTTTCGCTGCTTCTTCCATCAGTTGTAAATCTTCTTTTGAAAGCTTAAATGTATCGTAAGCTTCCTCATCCAGGAACATAAGATATAAATCCCGGAAAGAACCCCAGCTACCATGACTGCGATAACCTGCTCTGTCGGATGACCACATAACGGCTTTTCCGTTCATCACAAACTGAGGCGAAGCATCTGCATAGCCACTTTGAGTCAGATTGTGGATCTCACCACTACCATCAGCCTTAATCAAAGCAATGTCAGTGTTGTTCCATCCTCCTACAGAAATATATTTGGCTAATATCCATTTTCCATCCGGCGACCATTCAAAATATTGATCCCCGTCCGTATAAGAGTAATTGTACTTTTTATTTAATACCGTACGTACTTTACCGGTTTCCAGATTCATCACGCGAATTGCAGTCCTGTCTTCAAGGAAAGCAATCTCTTTACCATCCGGAGATATACGTGGCTGGAAAGATGTTATATCACTGGTCGTAACAGGTTCTTCTTTTATTTCGGTAGCATAAGTGAAATATTTATCATCCTTGTTAGGTAGGGTTACTTTATAGATATTCCATTTGCCATTTCTTTCTGATGAAAAATAGATTGTTCTGCCATCCGGAGCAAACTCTACATTTCGTTCTTGTACTGCAGTATTTGTTAAACGTTTCGTTGTCGCATAATCTGAAGAAGTTACAAAGAGTTCCCCATTATTGATAAAAGCGATTTCTTTACCATTTGGAGAAACAGACATGGAAGAAACACCTCCGGTCAGATTTTTGAATGTTGACTGGGGATCTATATCGTCGGTGATACGGATATTCAGCTTTTCAGGTTTGCCTCCCTCTTTCAATGTATAGAGTTCTCCATCATACGAGTAGGAGATAAGTCCGTTTTTACCGATTGATAAAAAGCGTACAGGGTGATCTTTATGAAAAGTTAGCTGAGTTGTTTCGGATTGCCCTTTTGCAAGTTTATATATATTAGAAGTTCCATCTTGCTCGCTCAGATAATAAATAGTTTCATTATCAGGTCCCCATACAGCATTTCTGTCCTCGCCTTTGAAGTGAGTTAGTTTCTCGAACTTCTGATTTTGAGGATTCAAAGACCAGATGTCCCGTGCTATTGAAGATTGCTGATGTTTACGCCATTTATCTTCATAACCTTTCTTGTCAGTGAATAAGATTGTTCCATTTGCAGGATTTACAGCAATCTCCTCCATCGTATGCCCCGAGTATATAGCAGGTCTTTTGCCATTAACATCGGTCACATATATCTGAGAAAAGACTCCCGAGGGGAATTGAGATGTTTTTTCTGTTGGTTGAACGTTCGAGCTGAAAAGTATTTGACTGTCATTCAGAAAAGCCTCCGGATACTCAGCAGAAGAATGCGTTGTGATTCTGCGCGCACTACCTCCGTTTGCGTCCACAATGAATAAGTCCATGTTACCTTCCCGATCAGAGGCAAATACTATTTTCGATCCATCCGGCGACCAAATTGGTCTGGTATCATAGGCGGTATGTGTTGTTATTTGTCTGGCTGTGCCACCTGTAGCCGGCACCGTGAAAATATTGCCTTTGTAGGTAAACGCAATGGTTGTTCCATCCGGTGAAATACTATTATTCCTTAGCCATAAAGGGGCTTTGTCAGCTGCTTGTCCTGCTAACACGCAAGCTCCGAGACAAGCTGTCAATACTAATTTTTTCATTGTGTTTATTGGTATTTTATAATTCTGCCTTAAAGGTATATATTTTTCGAAATAATGTACAAATTATAGAAATAAAAAGACTTATCTTACTAACCGGAGTTATGTAGGATAAGTCTTTCTTAAAAGCAGAGTATGGATTCTGTGATTTATAACAATGGGATTATAGTAATATATACACCTGTGATAATTGCAGAAGTGATAACACCTGATATATTTGCACCTAATGCATCACCTAAAATAATTGAGTCAGGATTGTCTTTACTCACGATTTTTTGTGCAACTTTAGCCGTAGTAGGTACACAGCTTACTGCGGCGATCCCAATTACCGGATTAAAGTTTCCACGTTTGATAAAATACATAATGTATCCACCCATAATACCTCCGATACCGGATAGTAATAAAGCAGTAATACCTAATACTAAAAGTTTAAGAACTTTAGGATCTAACAGAATCTTAGCTTCACACAAGACACCTAACAAGAGTCCTAACATGAAAGTCGATCCATACAATAGCGGACCACTTACGAAGTCCATAATATGCTTCATGCCTGATTCACGAATAGCTACACCCAAAAATAAAGAGAAAAACAGGGGAGAGGCTACGGGAAACAAAAAGCAAAGGATCGCGCACAAGATAACAGCGAAAGCCAGTTTTATTTTAGCCGGATAGTTTTTTACCTTTGCAGTCTGTTTCATTTTGATCGCCCGGAATTTTTTAGGAACCAATAGTCTTACCAGATAAGGATATCCGCCATAAGTTAATCCCAGATAAAGATAGGCTACAACAGTGATAGGGACAAAAAGATGTTTGGCCAATTCCAGTGAGGTAAATAAAACCATAGGGCCATCAGCTCCTCCGACCATCGCTATCGAAGCACTTTCTTTAAGTGTCAGTCCAAGAGAATGTGCGATAGGTAAGGTTAGAAAAGTACCTAATTCTGCACATAATGCTAAGAATATACTTGTAAATGGCTTTTGCAATAAGAAACCAACATCTAATAATGTGCCGATTCCCATAAATACAAAACAAGCTATAAGTCCGTTACTGAACGTAAGTGTATAGACAGGTTGAAGGAAGTTTATCTGCATAGAATTCATTAAAGCATCGGTATCCGATAACATCGGATCGAGGAACAGG
>JBOFKE010000032.1:0-13081 GCA_051657185.1 Bacteroidales bacterium
AATAAAATTGCAGAAGCTTATGAGAAGAATATTTCTTTAGAAAACCTGCTGCTTGCTCCTTATTTCATGAAAGAAATCGAGCGAAACAAGCATTTATGGAAAACGCTTATCGCAAGATCAATCACAGAAGAACTTCCGCTGCCTGCAATGGCATCGGGCTTTGAATATTTTATCGCATTAACGACCGGCAGATCCGGAGCTAATATGATTCAGGCTCAACGTGATTATTTTGGCGCGCATACCTTTGAACGGACTGACCAGCCGCGTGGAATATTCTTCCATATTAACTGGACAGGTAAAGGAGGTGAAACACAATCCGGAAGTTATAACGCTTAAATGTATTTGTATGTCTAAGAAAGAAAGACCCGAAAATCAAATATTGGTTATCTTCGGTGCATCCGGAGATCTAACAAAAAGAAAACTTATTCCTTCGCTTTTTCATCTGTATCGTTCTGATAAACTCCCAAAGCATTTTGTTGTGCTGGGTATCGGAAGAAGTTCATATACAAATGATGAGTACAGAGAATATCTGACAAATGAACTTAGTACCTTCGGGGATATAAAGAATGCTGATCAGAAAACAATCAGCAACTTTATAAAAATGTTCAACTATCTGGTTATGGATCCGTCAAACATGGATGAGTATCCTAAACTTAAAGTTGTACTTGAGGAACTTAGCGCTGCGAATAATATAGCCGAAAACTATCTATATTATCTGGCTACTCCTCCTGCTCTGTATAAGAAAATTCCTGTAGGACTGAAGAGTGTGGGATTAAGTCAGGATAAGACTGAGAAAAGCAAAAAACGTATTATTATCGAGAAGCCTTTCGGCTACAATTTAAAAACGGCTGTCAGTCTCAATCATACTCTGATGTCGGCTTTTAAAGAGGATCAGATTTTCCGTATCGACCATTATCTGGGCAAAGAAACGGTTTTGAATGTGATGGCTTTGCGCTTTGCAAACGGTATTTTCGAACCTCTCTGGAACCGGAATTACATCGACCACATAGAAATTACGGCTGTCGAGAATATCGGTATCGAATCCCGTGCGGGATTTTACGATGAAGTCGGTGCATTAAGAGATATGGTACAGAATCACTTGATTCAGCTGGTTGCAATTGCGGCACTGGAACCGCCGATTAAGTTTGATGCCGATAATTTTCGTAACGAAGTGGTTAAGGTCTATAATGCATTGCGCCCGCTAGATAAAGAAGATATTCTGAAACATGTGGTCCGCGGACAATACGTCGCTTCAGGTACGCATGAAAGCTACCGCGAAATGAAGGGTGTAAAGAAAGATTCGCGTACCGAAACTTATGTAGCAATGAAATTGTTTATAGATAACTGGAGATGGGAAGGTGTTCCGTTCTATATCCGTACCGGTAAACAGTTGCCAACGAAAGTTTCTGAAATTGTTGTGCATTTTAAACAGACACCGCACATGATGTTTAAGGGAGATGGGAATGAACGTGTTTACAATAAACTGATTATTCGTATTCAACCAAATGAAGGGGTTCTGATGCGTATTGCGATGAAAACACCGGGATCGGGCTATGAAGTAAAAGATGTTTCACTTGATTTTACGTATGATAAATTAGGAGGTGTACCGACAGGTGATGCGTATGCCCGTCTGATTGAAGATTGCATGAAAGGTGAATCTACTTTATTTACCCGAAGTGATGCGGTTGAGGCAAGCTGGAGATATTTTGATACCATTATTCAGGAATGGGAGAATAATCCGACTATTCCGTTGTATGGCTATCCGGCAGGAACCTGGGGTCCGCTCGAAGCTGATAAACTAATGACTAAAGGTTTTACCTGGACCAATCCTTGTAAAAATCTGACAAATACGGATCTTTACTGCGAGCTTTAACAGCCGTAATGAAGATCTGAGCAAGTAATCTAATTTTAAAGACAGATCCATGAAGGTATTTATAAATCCTACAGCCAAAGAAACTGCGGTTTCGGTTACAAGAAGACTTGTAAAGGCATTGCAAGATACAAAGGAAGAGTATTTCCATTTAGCCATATCGGGTGGATCTACTCCGAGCCAGCTATTTCATCTTTGGGCAAACGAGTATGCAGATATGATTGCCTGGGAGAAGCTTCAACTCTACTGGGTTGATGAAAGATGTGTGGGTCCGGAGTCTCCGGAAAGTAATTACGGCGAAGCTAAAAAGATGTTTTTAGAACGCGTCCCATTACTTACGACCCAAATACATCGGATCATGGGCGAAAATCATCCGATCGAAGAGGCTGTACGTTATTCGTCCATGGTGAGTGTCATGCTTCCGATGGAAAGTGGCATACCGATTTTCGATATGATTATCCTTGGTGTAGGAAATGACGGACATACCGGATCTATTTTTCCGGGGCAGGATAGTTTGTTTCATTATCCGGCAGGATATTCTCATTCGATAAATCCGTATAATGGACAACAACGGATAACAATGACCGGAGAAACAATGATCCGTGCAAAAACATTGATATTCCATGTTGTCGGAGCAGGAAAGAAAGAGGTTACGCCGTTGGTATTGTCTAACGCAATGACCGATCCGACTCTTCCGGCTAGTTATATTTCACATCAGGCACGAAATTGCGAATTTTATCTTGATAAATCAGCTGCGGAATTAGTTCCTGAATTATAACTTTGCAGCCATATTAAAAATAACAGATATTATGGAAAAGACATTCAAGCTCCGTATTGAAGATTTTTGGAGTAAATTTCAGCTACAAGAAAAAGAGTTATACCAGATGATCTTGTCTCAGGATGATCCGGAGGCTATTATGGATCGTATTCAGGAGCTTCTGAATGTTGCTTTTGAATCTGTTTATTTTGAATTGGCTACTTCGGAAAATAAGTGTATTCTTAACCTTCGGATCGAAGGAAATCGTCTGATCTGGTTTTTGAACGATTACTGGAAGAGAAAGGCTCCGGCCGGACTGTCTGAAAGATGGATTTTCAACGCTGCACTTCCTATGACCAATGACAACACACCGATTGACCTGGATGTGTATGGCAAGGAAATTAATGCAAATGATTTCGATATTCATGCCGAAACAAACAGACAGGAAGCTAAAATCAATTTGGAAATTGTAGCTCCCAAACTGAAAGATTCGACAGATCAGGAAAAATACAGTACTCTTTATTTGTTTCTGGAACACTACCTGGGAGAAATAGAAGTGATGGAATATATCGGTGATATTGAGTTTACAGATAAGCCTGCTTATCCTGACAAACTTAAATTTCCGGAATTTGCAGCCTATATTCAGGGGCGTATTGATGAGCATAAATGGTTGCGCGTAGATAAACCAACCAGCAATTTCAGTACTTACTCGATGGATCCGGTAGAAGAGGATACGTTAGATTTGCGTGAGGATGTTATTGCAGGTAATTCTGCTTGTATCCCGATTATCAATGCTTACTACAACGAAGATCCTACTCTTTTCCGTTTTGCTATGGAAAGCGGGGTATTCTTAGGTTTCTTCTATTACAACAATACGAAAATAACTCCGGATACATCTGTTGCTTTCAGAGCCGAAATAGAGCAAAAACTGGAAGAAAAGATTAATGGAAAAGGTATCGCTGACTTAATCGGCGGTGCAACGGGTCTTGAATATTCATATATAGACATTATCGTTTATGATATGGATCTGTTCAAACCGATCGCTAAAGAGGTGCTGGAATCTTATGCACTGGACGAATCGGGATTGTCCGAATTTGTAAGAGGTGGCGATATCGAATTATAGACGTATCAAACTGCTTAAAAAATAAAAACAACCGTATTAACTGGTGTACATATGCACGCGTTAATACGGTTGTTCTGTTTTATTCAAATATCATTGTGTCCGAGAAACGGAATCCGCGAAGGAATTCATCTACAGACATACGTTTTTTACCTGCAATTTGTAAAGAAAGAACCTTGATCTGACCATCCGGTGTGGCTACCTGTAAATAGCTTTTCCCGTCCGACTGCAAAGTTCCTGCAGGAAGAGAAGTGTTTGTATGTTCTTTAGCTGTTTCGTAGATCTTAACCATCGTACGTTTACCATCTTCTTCAACCAGCTCTGTCCATGCTGCAGGATACGGAGCCATTCCCCGAATCAGATTATAGATACAATCCGTATTTTGTTTCCAGTCTATACGACAGGTTTCTTTAAAGATCTTAGGAGCTGCGCGAAGCTCTCCGGCTTTTTGAGCCATTTCATTCTGAGGTATTGCAGTAAGATCTCCCTTCAGAACCTGATCGACCGTTTCACAAACCAGTCTGGACCCCAGAGTCATCAGTTTATCGTGTACGATTCCGGCATTATCCGTTTCTTCAATCGTCACCTTCTCTTGTCTGATCACATTTCCTGTATCAATTTCATGCTGTAAGAAGAAGGTTGTTATCCCTGTTTCTTTATCACCATTGATAACCGCCCAGTTGATCGGAGCGGCGCCTCTGTACTGAGGCAAAAGCGATGCATGTAAATTGAATGTACCAAAGCGCGGCATATCCCAAACAACCTCCGGTAACATACGGAATGCTACGACTATTTGCAAATCGGCGTTCCAGGCTTTCAATTCAGCGAGGAACTCCTCATTTTTTAATTTTTCGGGTTGCAGAAGAGGTATTCCAGCCTCTAACGCATATTGTTTAACGGGTGAATATTGGAGTTTCATACCGCGTCCGGCTGGTTTGTCCGGCATTGTAATAACGCCTACTACATTATACCCGCCTTCAACCAATGCACGTAAACTCTCGACAGCAAAATCGGGAGTTCCCATATATACGATCCGTAAATCTTCTTTTTTCATCATAATCTAACAATCTTAGTTGTGATTTATCAATCTTCTGAATATTCCATTAATACTTCGCGATAGGCTGTAAATATCTTCGATTTAGATACAAAACCGACATATTTACCCTTATCGACTACCGGCAGATTCCACAGAGCCTGCTCATCAAAGGCTTTCATCACCTTATCCATTGAATCATTGATATCAATAACCTGCGGATAGGTAATCATAAGCTTCCCGACCTGAAAACGATTATATAATTCGGGACGGAACATGATATTACGGATATCATCCATAATCACGGCTCCGAGCAAAGTGTTATCGTCACTCACTACCGGGAATATATTACGTTTAGCCTGCGCAATCACGCGAACAAGATCTCCTAAATACATCTCCGGAGTAACAACCTGAAAGTCTTTTTCTATAACACTTTGTGTATTCAAAAGGGTCAGTACGGCTTTATCCTTATGGTGAGTCAGCAGCTCGCCCTTTTGTGCCAGACGAATCGCATAAATATTGTTTGGTTCAAACAGCTTAATCGTTGCATAGGCACTGATTGACACGACCATCAACGGAAGAAACAAACTATAACCTCCGGTAAGTTCTGCAATCAGGAAGATTCCTGTCAATGGTGCATGCATAACGCCTGACATAATTCCGGCCATCCCCATCAAAGCAAAGTTTTTGGTAGATGCATCTACATCCGGGAAGAAATAATTCAGGATCGTAGCATAAACAAATCCGGTAAGACATCCGAGGAACAAGCTTGGTGCGAAAATACCCCCGCAACCACCACCACCATTCGTGGCTGTACTTGCAAAGACCTTGAACATCGTAATGGCAAGCACGAACATCGTGAACAACCAGAAGCTATCATTGGCAAAATAGAACGGGCTACCATCCAGTAATTTCTGCGGATTATTATTGATAATCGCTGTAATCGAATCATATCCCTCACCAAACAAAGGCGGAAACAAGAAAATCAGCACACTCAGAATGACCCCGCCTAAAGCAAGCTTCTTGTATGGATTCTTGATTTTATTGAACACGCCTTCCAGCCAGCTCATCGATTTCGTAAAATACAATGACATGAGTCCGCAAAGGATACCCAGAATTAATACATAAGGAATACGATGCAGAATAAACGGATCGGTATAATTAAAGGCAAATGTCGCCTGAGATCCGTAGATGATGTATGAAACGGTTGCTGCGGTTACAGAAGAAATAAGTAATGGAAGGATCGAGGTCATTGTCAGATCGATCATCAAAACTTCCAGAACGAATACCAAACCTGCAATCGGAGCTTTAAATACGCCGGCTACAGCTCCTGCTGCTCCGCATCCGATTAAGAGAAGTAATCGTTTAGGACCTAAACGAAAGAAATTCCCTACATTTGATCCAATTGCCGCTCCTGTATAAACGATCGGAGATTCTGCCCCTACTGATCCACCAAAACCAATAGTGATCGCACTGGCTACAACGGATGAATAGGTGTTATGAAATTTGATGCGGTTATTTCCGCGTGCAATTGCATACAGAATGCGGGTTACCCCGTGTGATACATTATCGCGGATAACGTAGCGGATAAATAAGCCTGTCAGGAAAATACCAATAACAGGATAGAGCAAATAAAGGTAGTTGGCGCCTTCAACGGAAAAGTGTTCAGTCAACAGACGTTGAATAAAATGGATTATTTCTTTCAATACAACACCTGCAAAGGCACATAATAATCCAATAATAAAACTCAGAATAAGTAGAAATTGCTTCTCGCTTATGTTTCTTTGGCGCCAAAGAAGCATTTTCAAATACCAGGATTTTTGATCAAACATAGATTAATCTTTAAATATAGGAGACTGCTCTGAAAGGACCCGAAGTCTCTCTCGTAAGAAACGGTTCGCACCGTTATATAAAAAGGGGACTTAAGGATTGAGTCCCCTGAAAACGAACAATAAGGTCATTGTCTATTCACGAATAACCTTCACTTCACAATTTTTTCCCAGTTTGATGATCCCTGAAGGTTTTGATTTTGTTAAATCGTCGCGTCTGTAATCGACAATGTAATCAACCGCATTTTTTATCTCATCGGATATTTCATCAAAATTAGCCGGAGAAGGGGTTCCGCTGATATTTGCAGAAGTAGATACAACCGCTTTCTTGAATCGCTCACACAATTTATGCGAGAATTCTTCTTTTGTAATACGAATACCTACACTACCATCTTCGGATACTAAATTATTAGCCAGATTGCGTGCACCATCATAGATAATTGTCAATGGCTTATCAGCATACTCAATCAGATCATAAGCGATCTCCGGTACTTCATCTACGTAAAACTGAAGTTTCACATCACGGTCAACAAGAACCAAAAGCGCTTTGCTGTCGACGCGTTTTTTAATTTCAAATATACGCTTGACAGCATCTTCATTGGTTGCATCACACCCTAATCCCCAAATCGTATCTGTTGGATAAAGAATGATACCCCCTGCCTGCATTACTTCACAGGCTTTTTTAATTTCATCATTAAGCATGGCCGAAACTAATTAAAATGGTGATTATAAGAATTTGTATTAAGCATTAGACTGATATATATCAATCATATGCAATAGACAAAACAGTCTCTGGAATAAAGAAAAGCAAATATAGGATATTTCTAAGAAGCTGTTTTGAATTTTTAGAATATTATTTTTTATCAATCCGAATCTGACTGTGCTTTGTTCTTCTCCCACCAGGAAATCATAGCCTGACGATAGCAGGATACAATGCAATGCAAAAGAGAGATTCAACAACACAGCAAGAGAAAAAGTCAAAACAACGCGAAAAAATAAATTGCGGGTTACAATTCAGCTTTATCTCATTGAAAGATAAAACTGAACGATAACCCGCAACTATGTTGTCACTTTATTTCAATTTCTTCTTTTAAGTCGATTTCTTGTTTATCGGAATCGACAAATTTATACTCCAACATAGCTAAGCTTTGATCAGGAACTATTTTAATTCCCATAGCATAACTAAATCGCCACTTCCATTTCAAGGAATACAATCCCTGATTGATAAAGGAAGCCACATACGGATGTACGAATAAAGTAAATTTCTTCACATTCAGTGTATTCACCAAATAGTCAATTTTATTTTCAAGCTGGTCAGTTAAAAGGATGGACGGTTGCATCTTACCTTTTCCGAAACAAACCGGGCACTCTTCCAACGTATTAATATCCATCGCCGGACGAACACGTTGACGGGTGATTTGCATTAACCCAAATTTACTTAACTGAAGGATGTTATGACGTGCTCTGTCGTGAGACATTGCCTCCCTCATTTTATCAAATATTTGTTGGCGATGAGACTGTTCCTGCATATCGATAAAATCGATTACAATAATCCCCCCCATATCTCTCAGTCTGAGCTGACGAGCAATTTCTTCTGCAGCGGCGAGGTTAACCTCTAACGCATTATCTTCTTGTGAATTGGTAGATTTTGATCGGTTTCCACTATTCACATCAATTACGTGTAATGCCTCTGTATGTTCAATAATCAGATAAGCTCCGCGTTTAAATGTAACTGCCTTACCAAATAATGACTTGACTTGCTTGGTGATACCAAAATTATCAAAAATAGGTAGATTTCCTTTGTAGTGTTTGACAATTTCAACCTTCTCAGGTGCGATCATCGACACATACTCTCTTACTTGATTGTAAACCGTTTCGTCATTTACATAGATATTCTCGAAAGAAGGATTGAAAATATCACGTAAAATAGCTACGGTTCTACCTGTTTCTTCAAAAACCAAAGAAGGAACTTTTGCTTTTTGCAATTTAGCTGTCGCTTCCTCGAAGCGTTTAACTAATAATTTAAGTTCTAAATCAAGTTCAGCAACTTTCTTTCCTTCGGCTACTGTACGAACAATAACACCGAAGTTCTTTGGTTTAATACTTTGTATTAATTGTTTTAATCGAGCCCGTTCTTCATTTGATTTGATTTTCTGAGAAACCGAAACCTTATCTGAGAATGGCATTAAAACAAGAAAACGTCCTGCGAAAGAGATTTCTGCTGTCAATCGAGGTCCTTTTGTCGAAATGGGTTCTTTTGTGATTTGAACCAGGACTTCCTGCCCTTGCTTTAATACGTCCGGTAAAGTCCCGTCTTTGGGAATATCCGGCAGTAACTGAAACTTAGGCAACGACGGTAAATTCTTTCTATCGGAAATAACCTGTCTTACAAATTTATTTGTGGAATTGAACTGTGAGCCCAAATCCAAATAGTGAAGAAAAGCATCTTTATCGTATCCAACGTCTACAAATGCCGCATTTAAGCCTGGCATCATTTTCTTTACTCTTCCCAAATAAATATCGCCAACCGAGAAGGATACATTGCGGGATTCTTTCTGAAGTTCTACAACGTTTTTATCTTCTAAAATGGCAATTGAAATTTCTTTGGAAGAAACGTCAATAACGAGTTCGCTTACCACTGTTTATAAATTATAGTGTTTTAAATACACAAAGAACAAACTTAAAGAAAAGTCATTAAGTTTGTTCTTTATTACTTTTTCAAATGACCTTTTGAAGTCACAGACTATTTATTTTTTCTTTTTATGTCTGTTTTTTCTTAGTCTTTTCTTGCGCTTGTGCGTAGACATTTTATGTCTTTTTCTTTTTTTTCCGCTTGGCATTGTCGTAATTTTTTTAGTTAAACTTTATAATAATTATTTGTCTGTTCCTGAAATCTCGTTCATGAAAGTCTTAGCTGGCTTGAACGAAGGAATATTATGCTCAGGAATAATAATAGTTGTGTTTTTAGAAATGTTACGTGCCGTTTTTTGAGCTCTCTTTTTAATAACGAAACTTCCAAAACCTCTTAGGTAAACATTTTCGCCATTAGCCATTGAACTTTTCACTACACTCATAAAAGCCTCAACTGTAGTCAATACTGACGCTTTATCAATCCCTGTGTTCTTTGCAATCTCGTTAACAATATCTGCTTTAGTCATAATAATATGAATTATTTTTCTGTTCTCTTAATTTGCTTACTCAAAACGGATTGCAAATATATACCATTTTAGTTTTAGAAAAAAGATCTCACTCATTTTTTTCTTTGCGAAAAAAAACTTGTAGCCCCTTTTTTAACGTTTCAGCGAGTATTGCGTAAAAAAGATGAAGTTTTTAAGCTATAATTAACGTATTTAATACGTGCTTATTTTCACTTTATCTCTTCGTACCTATCCTTTCTTTCAGATTTTTGCTGAAGTCCATCAGATATTTCGACACAGTTTCGTCTCGATTGATTTGATTTTCACTCAATTTATTGAGCCAGTTCAGTGCTTCCTGCAAATCATTTTTACGCTCATAATAGTGTGCCATATTGAATGCACAATAATTTTTCGTCTGTTCTTCTGCTGCATTATTAAATAGATATTCCCAGATAATTGCTGCATCATCCCAATTATTTCGGCGTGCATAATTGTAAGCATCTTTCATATTGCTATCCTTTGTCGAAAAAACAATACGTGTTTCACTTAACATATATGGAAACAAGGAACGCATAACCTGATCTATTTTATCCCACAGTATGGTTCCTTTATTGCGTGCAATCGAAGTTTCGAAAAAACCTAAATCTTCATTTCTTGTAACACATTCGAATGACCATTCTTTATTACTGTTTATATCATATATATAATTCCCGGTCAGAGAATCATATAATTTAAAATCGGTCTGATAGCGCACATTATTCAGAAACTGATAAAAGTTACTTCCTTCGAACCCGCCTACCGATAAATCACTCAATAATGCGCTTCTGTTCAAAACCAGAACAAGATCTACACCATTATTACGTGCTAATACCTCCATGTCCGGCTGAGCAATCTCTTTCTTATTCAGAAACAAGGTATCTGTCCGAAAAGAGATTGAGTCAAATAAGACTTTCTCGAACCGTCCCAATTCATTCATTGAATACGCCAGTTCACTTACCAGCATCCGTGTCAATGAATCCAGAGGTTGATATAATTTCCGTTTTACGTCTCCGTATTTAATTGTATGCCCGTCCAAAGGACTTTGCTGTCCGGTGTTGTTAACAATCAAAATAGACTTTGCATATCTCGGAATGTCATATTCTGCTCCTTTTTTATATTCATAAGCCATCGTATGTTTTGATGTACTACATGAACAGAAAATGATTAAACATAAACATAGAAGGAGGTTATTTAATCTCATAAGATATCTGCTTTAATGTTCGATAATAGAAACTGCTTTAAAAGGATAAAAGACTTCAGTTTCTTACGCTCTCCTAAATTAAATTTCTAATAACCTAAAACAGTTTCTTAGCAAAGGTAATCAAATATTATCAACTATTTGAGAAATATTCTCATTTCTACTCTTTTATAACACCTGGTGTTTATATTAGTTTACGGTAAAAAACGAAGGTTCTATCTGATAAAGCTTTGTCAAATGGCTTTTTACAATTCTGTTTTAGCTATTTTTGCATCATCTAAAAACATCAGAATATGAAATGGATAACTTTATTGCTTTCGACACTTATCGTATTTGTATGCTTAGCTGCATTCAATTACTTCTCCTATCCTGTGACCGATCAGTTTGAATGGCAGTCAATAAACCCACTTGAGGCTATTCAGGGATTCATTTTCACTTTGGCTTATTTCCGGATTAATGATGATATTGCCCGTACGATCGTTGCATTTATTGTCGTAGGAGTTATATTTCTATTAAACCGTCTATTACGTAAATTACTTATTAAATAATATGCTATCTATTATACTTGTTTTATTTGCCGGTATTATTATCGGCTATCTTTTTCGAAAAAAGGACACTTCTTTTTTATCTATGATAACAACTGTATTCATCTGGCTCCTGCTTTTCTTCCTGGGTATTTCAGTTGGCTCGAATGATGCATTGCTAGACAATATACTGGTTTTAGGCTGGGATGCATGGGTGATTACATTCGGCGCACTTCTAGGAAGTCTGATACTTTCGAAATTGGTATATATAAAGTTTTTCAAAAACGATAAACCTCAATAAAAAAAGGCTAAACACATTCAGAAAACTGATGCGTTTAGCCTTTCTTTTTATCTTAGAAACTTTGCATATCACAAAGTCTTTTATAGAATCCATCTAATGCCAGTAATTCATCATGAGATCCTTGCTCTACGATCTCACCTTCATGCATGACACAAATAACATCCGCATTCTTAATTGTAGACAAGCGGTGCGCAATAACTACAGATGTTCTGTTCTTCATCAGATTCTCCAATGCATTTTGCACTAAACGTTCCGACTCTGTATCCAATGCTGATGTCGCTTCATCTAAAATCATGATTGGCGGATTTTTAAGTACTGCACGGGCAATACTCAAACGCTGTCGCTGCCCTCCGGACAATCGGCAACCCCTATCTCCGATATACGTTTCATATTTCTCTTCAGTTGCCATAATAAAGTCATTTGCATTCGCAATTTTCGCTGCTGCAACAACTGCTTCATCTGTAGTCGAATCTACACCGAAAGCAATATTATTATAGAACGTATCATTAAACAGGATGGCTTCCTGGTTTACATTCCCCATTAAAGCCCGCAGATTCTCCGATGTCAGGTTCTTGATATTATGCCCGTCAATTGAGATACTTCCTTTTTGTACGTCATAAAAACGCGGAATCATATCAACCAACGTTGATTTTCCCGAGCCCGACTGACCAACCAACGCCACTGTTTTTCCTTTTGGAATTGTCAGATTGACCCCTTTCAGAATCCATTTATCCTGATATTTAAACCATACATCTTTAAATTCGATCGCATCTTTAAATTCAGTCACGACTTCCGGGTTAACAGGCTCTTTAATCGGATTCTCTGCCGATAGAATTTTATCGACACGCTCCATAGAAGCCAAACCTCGCTGAATTGCATAAGCAGCTTTTGACAGATCTTTTGCCGGATTAATAATACTATAGAAAATAATCAGATAATAGATAAATCCTGCTGCATCAATTGAACTACTGCTGCTTAAGATCAAAGAACCTCCGTACCAAAGCACAATAGCAATCGTTGTTGTCCCCAAAAACTCACTCATCGGATGAGCAAGTGCATTACGACGGTTGATGCGGTTGATCGTTTTACGGTGACTATCGTTTTGCTTGCGGAAACGTGTTTCAATCTTACGTTCTGCATTAAATGCTTTAATAATACGCAAACCGCCTAGTGTTTCGTCTATCTGAGATAACAGTTCCCCGAATTGTTGTTGTCCGATTTGCGAACTACGCTTAAGCTTACGTCCGACTTTCCCCATAATAAAGCCGCTAAA
>JBOFKE010000033.1:0-10205 GCA_051657185.1 Bacteroidales bacterium
TATAGCAGAGAAATATGTTATCAAAGAAAACAACCATAGACTTAGCAGACGCAATACCTGATATTTGGGAAGCATTAAATGCAGATGAACGAATACTTTTACAGGAATCGTATCAGGTACATACGTTTAAGAAAAATGAAATCATTCATGGAGAAGGCGAACGGCCTGTTTGCATGATGTGTCTTTATAGAGGTAAAATTAAAATCTATAAAGAAGGTGTAGGAGGACGAAATCAAATCATGCGAATGATTCGTCCCGGACAGTATTTTGCTTATCGTGCTGCTTTTGCAGATGAAGATTATTTGACAGCAGCTGCGGCATTTGAAGCTGCTACGGTAGTGTTTCTACCTTTGCATATTATGCGATCATTGGTAGTGAAAAACAATAATCTTGCTATGTTTTTTATTCGTTTACTGGCAGTAGATTTAGGTATTTCGGATTCCCGGACTGTAAATCTTACTCAAAAACATATACGCGGGCGTTTGGCTGAAGCATTATTGTTTTTGCTGGAGAATTATGGATTGGAAGATGATGAGTCTACTATCGCGATCTATTTGTCTCGTGAAGACCTGGCTAGCCTCTCTAATATGACCACTTCCAATGCGATTCGGACATTGACTATCTTCAGTAATGAAGGACTTATAGCAGTCGATGGACGTAAGATTAAACTCTTGGATATTGATCAGTTGAAACGTGTGAGTCGTCATGGTTAAGTGTAAATTGAAAGCTGAATTTAAATAAAGGTTTAAATATAAACTATTTAAGAACTTTTGTTCTATAAAACGCAAGGATACAAAGCAAAATGAAAAAACCCTTTGTATCTTTGCGTTTGTTGTATATACGTATTAATTACAGATAAATCAAAATGAAAAAATATATATGGACCATAGCCACCCTTATTGTGGCAGGTGTGACAGTCGGCGTTTTAGTTTCTGGAAAAGATGTTGCTAAGGCAAAAAAAGAAAAAATGCTTGTATCGACTGTAACTTCTTTTCCGGATATTCCCGAGCGTGTCAATTTTGCAGGTGAACAGGTAGATCTGACGCGTTATGATGCTTATGAGCGTTTTGATCGTGAATTGTCAGGCTTTACCTATCTTCACTCTACAACAGGGATGCTGATCAAAAGAGCGAATCGCTTTTTTCCTATTATCGTACCTATTCTTAAGAAAAACGGAGTGCCCGAAGATTTTAAATATCTGGCTGTGATTGAAAGCAGCTTGAACCCGCGTGCTATTTCCGGAGCTAAAGCCGGAGGAATGTGGCAGATCATGCCAGCTACGGGAAAAGAGTATGGATTGGAAATAAACGATAGTATCGATGAAAGATTTCATGTAGAGAAGTCAACCGAAGCTGCATGTCGTTATTTAAAAAAGGCTTATCAGAAATATGGAAACTGGGCTTTAGTGGCAGCCTCCTATAATGGAGGGATGGGTCGTATTTCTAAGGAATTGTCTAATCAGGATGTAGATACATTTTTTGATATGTGGCTGACTGAAGAGACTCAGCGTTATGTTTATCGTTTACTGGCGATTAAACAGATATTTTCGGCGCCTTACCAATATGGCTTTGTACTTAAAAGTGACCAGTTATATAAACCGATCACAACGAAAGTATTACCAATTGATACAACAGTGACATCCTTAGTAAACATTGCGAAGGATAATAATGTTACTTATGGACAGCTCAAAGAATTTAATCCGTGGATTCGAGGTAGAGGTATACCTAACAAAAGCGGAAAAAGATATGAGTTGATAGTGCCTCTTCAGGAGGATATGTATTATGGAAAATCGAATCCTGTCGTTTACGAAAACCAATGGGTAATAGACAGAGATTAATACAGAATTCTTTACATGAAAGAAACAGATAAAATTAGTGTACAAGGTGCACGCGTACATAATTTAAAAAATATAGATATCGATATACCCCGCAATGCGCTTACTGTCATTACGGGATTAAGCGGTAGTGGTAAATCGTCTCTCGCATTCGATACTATTTTCGCAGAAGGTCAAAGAAGATACATAGAAACCTTTTCTTCTTATGCCCGGAACTTTCTTGGGAATATGGAACGTCCTGATGTTGATAAAATCACCGGATTGAGTCCCGTTATCTCCATAGAGCAAAAGACAACTAATAAGAATCCTCGTTCTACAGTTGGGACAACTACGGAGATTTATGACTTCTTCCGCTTGCTTTATGCACGTGCAGGCGAAGCCTTCTCTTACACTACCGGTGAGTTGATGGTTAAATATACCGAAGAGCAAATTTTTGATCTGATTCTTCAACGCTATCAGAATAAAAAGATAATCTTATTATCCCCATTAGTACGAAATAGAAAAGGACACTACAAGGAACTCTTTGAGAATCTTCGTAAGAAGGGTTATCTCAATGTACGGGTTGATGGAGAGTTACGTGAAATCTTACCTAACATGATGCTGGATCGCTACAAGATTCACAGTGTAGAACTTGTCGTTGATAAGATTCTTGTAAACGGAAAAGATGAGCGAAGACTAAAGGATAGTATTCGTACTGCGATGAAACAAGGTGATGGGCTGATGATGATTCTGGATGTTGATGCGAATGAAGTGCGCCACTATAGCCGTCGTCTGATGTGTCCTACGACTGGATTGTCTTATGCTGAACCTTCGCCTCATAATTTTTCATTTAACTCCCCTCATGGTGCTTGTAAGAAGTGCAAGGGTCTTGGCTACATCAATCAGATTGATAAGGATAAGATTGTGCCTGATCCATCCTTAAGCGTTTATCAGGGAGGTTTGGCTCCTCTTGGTAAATATCGGAACACCATGATATTCTGGCAAATTGAAGCTATTCTCGAAAATAACGGATATACCATTAAGACTCCGTTGTCCAAAATAGATAATGATACCTTCGATGATATTATTAATGGGACACAGGAGAAACTTACATTCAAAAATCCTGCATTAGGATCAACTAATATATTGATGCCTTACGAAGGTTTAGGTCGTTATATTGATCTATTGCAGGAAAGCGAATCTTCTGCTTCCGCACAGAAATGGGCCAATCAGTTTGTCAAAACAGCTTGTTGCGACGAATGTGGAGGAAACCGCCTTCAGAAAGAATTTCTGTATTATCGTATAGGAGATAAGAATATTGCAGAGCTTGCTGAAATGGATATTTCGGATCTGGTCGTATTCCTTGAAAATATTGAAGAACGTATGTCTGATAAGCAACGTAAAATAGCAACTGAAATATTGAAAGAGATTCGGAGTCGTTTGCGGTTTCTGCTGGATGTAGGGCTCGACTATCTGACTCTTAACAGAGCTTCTCAGACACTTTCGGGTGGCGAGAGTCAACGTATTCGTTTGGCTACGCAGATAGGCTCACAGCTCGTGAATGTGCTTTATATCCTGGATGAACCAAGTATCGGGTTGCATCAGCGAGATAATGTGCGGCTGATTAACTCACTCAGACAATTGCGTGATACAGGCAATAGTGTCATTGTTGTAGAGCACGACAAAGATATGATGATGGCTGCCGATTATGTTGTAGATATGGGACCCAAAGCAGGCAGGCTGGGAGGAGAGGTCGTGTATGCTGGTACACCCGAAGATATGCTCAAGAGCAATACACTTACCACACAGTATCTCAATGGAACCAGGAAAATAGAAATACCTCAACGCCGTAAGGGGAATGGTAAATCCATTAAACTGGTTGGAGCATCAGGTCATAATCTGAAAAATGTCACAGTGAGTTTTCCGTTAGGAAAGATGATATGTGTTACAGGAGTATCCGGTAGTGGTAAGTCCAGTCTGATAAATGGAACACTTTATCCGATAATATCTCAGAAGTTTTATAATTCGCTTAAAGATCCGCTGCCGTACAAAAAAATTGAAGGATTGGATAACATCGATAAGATTATTAATGTCGATCAATCTCCGTTGGGACGCACACCACGTTCTAATCCGGCAACTTATACAGGAGTATTTGGTGATATCCGTAATCTTTTTGTTTCATTGCCCGAAGCAAAGATGCGAGGGTATAAACCCGGACGCTTCTCATTCAATGTAGCAGGAGGCCGTTGCGAAGTATGTTCAGGGAATGGTTATAAGACTATTGAAATGAACTTCTTGCCTGATGTACTTGTTCCTTGCGAAGAGTGTCATGGTAAAAGATATAATCGTGAGACACTCGAAGTCAGATATAAAGGTAAGTCCATAGCCGATGTATTAGATATGACTATTAATCAGGCAGTCGAATTCTTTGAAAATATTCCGGGAATATTAAAGAAAATCAAAGTTTTGCAAGAGGTCGGATTAGGCTATATCAAGTTAGGACAACCATCTACAACACTCTCCGGGGGCGAAAGTCAACGGGTTAAGTTAGCTACTGAACTGGCTAAAAGAGATACAGGTAAGACATTGTATGTGTTAGATGAGCCAACGACCGGCCTCCATTTCGAAGATATCAGAGTATTAATGAATGTAATAAATCGGTTGGTTGATAAGGGTAATACGGTTATAATCATTGAGCATAATTTAGATGTCATTAAATGTGCAGATTATATTATAGATATGGGACCCGAAGGTGGAAAAGGCGGTGGAATGGTCCTATGCGAAGGAACTCCTGAGAAAATAGTAGCACAAAAGGAAACATTTACAACACAGTTTTTAAAAGAAGAACTGAAGTGAGTTTTTCCACTTATAAATAAAAAAGCATGAGTAATTGTAGAATTATATTCTTTCTGTATATTTGTGCAATTAATAAATTATACCCATAAAAAGCTTGAAGTATGAAAAAGAACATAATGATTCTAAGCATCGCTGCTCTTGCCATCTCTATGGTATCTTGTAAGACTAAAGAAAACGCTTACAAAGCAGCTTATGAGAAAGCAAAAGAAAAAGAAATTGTTAAAGAAACAATTACTGAGCCGGAAGCTTTAGAAATCGTTGAAGTTAAAAGAACACAGACAACTACAACTCCTTCTCCTGTACGTGTAGAGAGTGTAACTGGTGTTACAGAATCCGATGCTGCCGGTTTGAAAAGATGGAATATTGTAGTAGGAAGCTTTAAAAACAAAACAAATGCAGAAGGATTAAAGCAACAAATGATTGATGCAGGTTATCCGGCTATCTTAGCTCAAAATGCACAAGGTATGTATCGTGTTATCGTTGCAAGCTACAATGACCGTGATACGGCTGTTGAGAAAAAAGACGAAATCAGAGCTAAATACGCTCCACGTTTCAATGATATTTGGTTGTTAGATAACCAATAACTCATTTATATATGAAAGGAATAATATTGGCGGGTGGTAGTGCTACCCGCCTTTATCCGTTATCAAAGGCTATATCCAAACAGATAATGCCTGTTTATGATAAACCGATGATCTATTACCCGCTTTCTACACTTATGCTTACTGGCATACGGGAAATACTAATCATTTCTACACCCCGTGATTTACCTGTCTTCAAAGATCTACTCGGATCGGGTGAACAACTTGGCATGCGTTTCGAATATATCATTCAGGAGAAGCCTAATGGACTTGCCGAAGCTTTTATTTTAGCGGAAGAGTTTCTGCAAGGACAACCTGCATGTTTGATTCTTGGAGATAATATGTTCTATGGACAGGGATTTTCATCTATGTTGAAGCGTGCTCAAAATACGCAGAAAGGGGCTACTATTTTTGGTTATTATGTCAAAGATCCCCGCGCTTATGGCGTAGTAGAGTTCAACGAGCATAATCAGGTCCTGAGCCTTGAAGAGAAACCCGAAAATCCGAAATCCAATTATGCTATTCCGGGTCTTTATTTCTATGACGAAACGGTTGTGCAGAAAGCGAAAAGTCTGAAACCTTCTAAAAGGGGTGAATTGGAGATCACCGATCTAAACAGACTCTATCTGGAGGAGCAAAGACTTCATGTCGAACTGTTCGGTCGTGGTTTTGCCTGGCTGGATACCGGGAATTGTGACAGTTTGCTCGAAGCATCGAACTTTGTGGCTACTATCCAAAACAGACAAGGCTACTATATCGCATGTATCGAAGAAATTGCATGGCGAAACAAATGGATAAACAACAGTCAGCTGGCTGGTTTAGGACATAAGCTCGAGAAAACAGCTTATGGACAGTACCTGCTTGACCTGTTGAAGTAAAAACGTATTCAAAACATACGCTTATGAAATGCTATTTAGTAACAGGCGGTGCCGGATTTATCGGTGCAAACTTTGTTAAATATATACTTAGAAATGCACCCCACGTACAAATTATTGTACTGGATGCATTGACTTATGCCGGAAATTTAGGCACGATTGCTGCAGATATACAAGACAATCAACGATGTGTATTTGTCAAAGGTGATATCTGTGATAAAGAATTAATCAATAAATTGTTTGATCAGTATCCGATCGATTGTGTCGTTAATTTTGCTGCAGAGAGCCATGTCGATCGCAGTATTGAAAACCCGCAATTATTTTTGCAAACGAATATTCTGGGTACACAGAATCTGCTGGACGGAGCACGCAATCATTGGGTGACAGGTAAAGCCGATAATGGTTATCCGCTTTGGAAATCCAATGTTCGGTTCCATCAGGTATCGACTGACGAAGTATATGGATCTTTGGGAGCAGAGGGCTTCTTTACAGAGCTTACACCGCTTGACCCACGTAGTCCTTACAGTGCATCTAAAACAAGTGCGGATCTTATAGTAAAGGCTTATGCAGATACATACAAAATGCCGGTTTCCATTACGCGCTGTTCCAATAATTATGGACCGTATCACTTTCCGGAGAAACTGATACCGCTCATTATTAAAAATATACTGGAAGGAAAACAATTGCCTGTATATGGTGATGGTTCTAACGTTCGCGATTGGTTGTACGTAGATGACCATTGTAAAGCGATTCACGATGTAATTGAGAAAGGTCGGGTTGGAGATGTGTATAATGTAGGCGGCCACAATGAAAGAACGAATCTTGAAATTGTCAAAACCATTATTCATACAATCCATCAGATTCTCGATAAGGAACCTCATTACAGAACGATTCTTAAAAAGCAGCAAATTCTGCCAGATGGTTCTGTGGATATATCATGGATTAACGATGAGTTAATTACATTTGTAAAAGATCGTTTAGGACATGATCAGCGTTATGCCATCGATCCGACTAAAATAACGAATGAATTGGGATGGACTCCCCAAACAATGTTTGATGAAGGTATAATTAAAACCGTTCGTTGGTATCTGGATAATCAGGACTGGGTAGAAGAAGTTACTTCAGGCGATTATCAGAAATACTACGAAAAAATGTATGGCGATAGATAATGTTTGAATTTTTATTTAAGAAGAAAAGAAGCGAAAAGTTATTTTTTCATACAGATGTGCATGCACATTTCCTCCCGGGTATTGATGACGGTGCTAAAACAACCGAATCATCTCAATATCTGCTCGAATCGTTGATGGGCTTTGGTATCGAAAACTTTGTGGCTACACCACACATTACACATGAAACGTTTCCGAACAATCGAACAACGATTACTGATGCTTTTAATCGTTTGCAAAATCATTTGACTGATACATCTCTGAATCCCAATATTCATTTCTCGGCCGAATATCGGTTAGACGAATTGTTTGAGGCTCATCGGGATGCCGGACAATTGATTCCGTTTCCGAAAAACTATCTGTTGATTGAGAATTCATTTATTCAACCTTTTATGGGGATACGTGATACGGTTTTTCAATTGCAGTTAGACGGTTACAAACCGATTCTGGCACATCCTGAGCGCTATCCGTATTACCATACGGACAAAACGTTCTATGACGAGATGCACGCTCAGGGCTGTCTCTATCAGGTAAATCTGCTCTCATTTTCCGGACTTTATGGTCCTGAAGTGAAACAAGTGGCTTATCAGCTCCTAAAAAAAGGCTATGTTGATTTTATAGGAACAGATACGCATCACAGACATCATATTGAGGCGATAAAGAAGTTTATGCAGACGAGTGATTATGCAAAACTGGAGAAGGGAGCAAAAAATATTCTCAATAATACACTCTTCGAATAACTACGTTTTCATAATGTATTTTGTAGAAGGAATTGTACTTTAAGAAAAGCGGGATTTGTATAGGTTTCACCTTACATTCCCGCTTTTCTTGTATAAACCGCTAGGATGTAATTATTATTTTTGCCACTTAAAATAAAGCATATTGATAGAATAGTATGTGTAAATAGATCAATATGTCAAATATTTGAATAGTTACCCTAAAGTCTTGATAGACTGTTTAATAATGATTAAAAACAAATGACAACATGCGTGTTATTTAAAAATGTTGTTGTATTTTAACCATCAGATTGCCTTTATATCTATTTAAATCCCTTATTTTTGGCTCGATTTAATTATTTTAATAATCAATTAAGGATGAAAAATTTGAAATTTGGTGAGCTAACTGCACGTGTACCCATCATCCAGGGTGGCATGGGAGTAGGCATCTCTCTATCGGGATTAGCCTCAGCAGTAGCAAATGAAGGAGGCGTAGGCGTTATCTCAAGCGCAGGTCTGGGCCTTTTATATAATAAGCTTTCTAGTAACTATGCTGAAGCAAGTATTTTGGGGTTAAAAGAAGAATTAAGAAAAGCACGCGAGAAAGCCAAGGGGATTATCGGGGTAAACGTGATGGTTGCGATGACCAATTTCGCCGACATGGTGAAAACAAGTATTGCCGAAAAAGCGGATATCATCTTCTCCGGAGCCGGATTGCCATTGGATCTGCCAGGCTTTTTGACAAAAGACAGTGTTACTAAACTGGTGCCGATTGTTTCTTCTGCAAGAGCCGTAAAGATTATTTGCGAAAAATGGAAAAACAATTACGATTATCTGCCTGATGCAGTCGTAGTGGAAGGACCAAAAGCAGGTGGCCATTTAGGTTATAAAGAAAATCAGTTAAGCGATGAGAGTTTTTCTCTTGAACAAGTTTTACCTGAAGTTGTACGCGAAGTTCGCTTCTTCGAAGAAAAGTACAACGTTGAGATTCCGGTAATTGCTGCAGGGGGAATTTATACGGGTGAAGATATCCATAGGATGATGGAGCTTGGAGCCACAGGTGTTCAACTAGGTACACGTTTCGTGACTACACATGAATGTGATGCTTCCGATGAATTTAAGCATACCTACATCAATGCATCGGAAAAAGATATCGAGATTATCAAGAGTCCCGTAGGTATGCCGGGAAGGGCTATCTTTAGTAACTTTATCAAAGAGGTTCGCGAAGGAAAGAAACAGCCGAAAAGCTGTCCTTACCATTGTATCCGCACCTGCGATATATCTAAAAGTCCTTATTGTATTATGCTTGCCTTGTTTAATGCATTCAAAGGCAATCTTAACCGAGGCTATGCTTTCGCAGGAGCCAATGCACATCGTGCCGATAAGATTTTATCTGTGAAAGAGACGATCTCATCGCTGATGCTGGAGCTTAAAATGCGTGTCGAGGAAAAGAAGTAAGCTCAATTAAGACACTTGACAATAAAAATCAAAGCGGGATTATCCTGAACAGTCTGACTGTCGTGGATAATCCCGCTTTTTGTTATTGTAATAATTTGCAAGGATCATATATAGATTACTTCCGGATGAATAGCAATGCCAAATTTAGCTTTCACATCAGCCACCACGTTTGCAGCCAGATCTACAATCTCCTGTGCCGTAGCACCACCTTTATTTACCAGTACCAATGCCTGCTTATCATGTACTGCAGCATGTCCCAGCGATTTTCCTTTCCAGCCACACTGCTCGATCAGCCAGCCGGCAGGAACTTTTACAGTAAACTCATCTACGAAATAGGAAGGGATATTCGGGTATTGTTCTTTCAGTTTATCAAACTCACTTTTCTTTACAAACGGATTCATGAAATAGCTTCCGGCATTACCCAATACTTTCGTGTCGGGCAATTTGCTCTCACGCACCTCAATGATTGTCTGACGCACCAGCTCCAGATTAATTTCCTTATCCTTTAGCAGCTCCTGTAAGTTGCCGTATGAAAGGGTATAGTTCTCCTGTTTATTTAAACAAAAAGTTACTCCCGTTACAATATACTTATTCTTCCATTCTGACTTAAACTTACTCTGACGGTATCCATAAGCACACTCAATCTGATCAAACGTATGTGGCTTTCCATCTGCCAGTGCGATACAATGTACCTGTCCGATAATATCTTTGGCTTCGATCCCGTACGCACCGATATTCTG
>JBOFKE010000034.1:0-2120 GCA_051657185.1 Bacteroidales bacterium
GCGATACGCTTCGATCGATTGAAGATTTGGAAGAAGTTAACGATGATTGTAAATATCACTTCCTGAGTCCGATATATGACTCCATCTCAAAAGAAGGATATTCCTCTCAATTTACGAAAGAAGAATTACAGAAAGCGAAAGAGGCCGGGTTAATCAAGCCTTATATCATTGCTTTAGGCGGAGTTACCGAAGACAAAATTGAAGAATTATATGAATTGGGATTCGGTGGGTTTGCTATGTTGGGAAGCTTCTGGGCAGAATGGGAACAAGACTTTGATAATGAGAAACTGGTTCGTAAATATCAGAAACTTCAGGCTCGTTGTGATGAGTTTATCAAAAAACAGATTCCGAGACTTCACGGGATTACGTTTCCGAATAAGATGAGTTTTGAGGAATTACTTATTACCTCAATGGGACTCTCTGCAATAGGGGTTCCTTTGTTGCAATTCCGCAATAAACATGCCGATTTCCCAACTAAAGTAATGTCTTGTGCTATGCTTCGGCCTATGTGCAAAAGTATGGGAACTACTTTTATTATCAATGATGACCCTGAATTGGCGAATGAAGTTTGTGCAGACGGAGTACATCTGGGTAAAAATGATATGCCGGTTGCAGAAGCACGCAGACTGATGGGTAATAATACTATTATCGGAGGTACGGCAAATACATTTGAAGATATTGAACGGTTAGTGTCTGAGGGTGTCAATTATATTGGCTTAGGACCGTATCGTTTTACTAAAACCAAAGATAAATTAAGTCCGGTGTTAGGTATTGAAGGATATCGGACAATACTTGCTAAATGTAAAGAAGCCGGTATAAATACACCGATCATAGCTATTGGAGGGATAACACTGGAAGATATTCCTGAGTTGATGAAAGCGGGAGCTCATGGAGTTGCCATGTCTTCGGGATTAAGAGGTCGTTATGCCGTATCGGAGTCGTCACCGGAAGAAGGCGAAACAACAGAAGGTTACATCGAATTAGTCTTAAAAACGATATATGAAAATGTCTAAATTAAAAATCGGAGAGAAAGAATTCTCTTCACGCCTGTTCCTCGGAACAGGCAAATTCAGCTCCAATGAAGAGATGGCTAAGGCTATTACAGCCTCAGCAACAGAGATGGTGACAGTAGCAATGAAGCGTATTGATATGAATAACGAGGATGATCAGATGCTCCATCATATTAAGAATCCGCAAATCCAACTATTGCCGAATACATCAGGAGTAAGAAATGCGAAAGAAGCAGTGTTTGCAGCTCAACTTGCACGTGAAGCGTTCGAAACCAATTTTCTGAAACTGGAGATTCATCCCGATCCGCGGTATTTATTGCCGGATCCGATTGAAACTTTGAAAGCGACAGAAGAATTGGCTAAGATGGGCTTTATTATTTTGCCATATATACAGGCTGATCCTGTATTATGCAAGCGTTTAGAAGAAGTTGGTGCTGCAGCTGTAATGCCTTTGGGTGCACCTATCGGAACCAATAAAGGTTTGCTGACTCGCGACTTTCTGAAAATTATTATTGAACAAAGTAATGTGCCTGTTATCGTTGATGCAGGTATCGGTGCGCCTTCTCATGCTGCCGAAGCGATGGAGCTGGGAGCCGATGCAGTTCTTGTAAATACAGCTATTGCTGTAGCAGGGAATCCTGTTGCAATGGCAAATGCATTCCGAAAAGCTGTAGAAGCAGGAAGAGAAGCTTTTGAGTCAGGTTTGCCTGCTCAGCTAAGTCGTGCAGAAGCTAGCAGCCCGCTTACGGCATTTTTGAATGATTAAGAACCATTTTTTATTACACCTTATTTAATTATGAATACAAAAATAACAAGAACCCCTTTCCCTAACTCTGAAAAGATTTTCGTTGCAGGTAAATTATTCCCTATTCAGGTTGCCATGCGTCAGGTTAATTTGACGGATTCTGTCAAGGTCGTTGACGGTAAACGTGTGCGTACTTCTCATGATCCGGTTGTATTGTACGATACAAGTGGCCCTTATACTGATCCGGAAGCTTTGATTGATTTGGAACTGGGACTACCACGTTTACGTGAAAGCTGGATTAAGTCGGATAAAAATATAGAACAGCTTACACAACTTACATCAGAATACGGGCGTATGCGTGAGGA
>JBOFKE010000035.1:0-6252 GCA_051657185.1 Bacteroidales bacterium
TGCGACTGAGCGTATCGGCACTATGAAGCGTATCTCCGGCATTCATGAATAAGATATATTCACCGGTAGCCAGGCGAAGTGCCTTATTCATGGCATCATAGATTCCTTTGTCCGGTTCGGACAGGAAAGTTGTTATCTCACTTTTCCGGGATTCGATCAACGAAAGTGTATGATCTTTGGAGCAGCCGTCCACTATGATATATTCATAATCTTTACAGGTTTGTGCAGAAATACTGTCCATTGTCGGAATCAGTAAATTTCCGGCATTATAAGTGACGGTTATTATCGAAAATAGCGGTTTCATCTTTCTAGTATTTCAGTGTATGTTTCGATGTATTTCTTAGCAACTACCTCTTCGGAGTAGCACGTTTCGACCTTGTCACGGGCATAATGAGCACAACTACGGTAGTTTCCCTCGTGGAGAACAAACTCAATACCTGCAGCAAGATCTTCAGCTGATTTATATTCGGCCACATAGCCATTTTCTTTGTGATCGATCATTTCCGGAATTCCGCCAATATTGAATCCTACGCATGGTTTCCCACAAGCCATGGCCTCCATGATTGTATTCGGAAGGTTCTCCTCAAGCGATGCGGTTACGTAGATATCGACCGAGTTATATAACGATATGATCTGCTCTTCCTGTGTCAGGTATCCGACAGCATGAACCTTGAATGGTAAACGTTCTTCCAGCTCTTGCTTCAAATGTCCGAATACAACTAACTCGATATCTTTTCGTTTTGCAGAAAGGATTTCGAGTGCCTGAAGAAGATAGTCTATCCCTTTGCGTTTATCCGTAATATTTAATGCTCCGAACAGAATTAGCTTTTTGTCAAGAGGAAGATTAAACTCATTGACATGCTCTTCGCGTGAAATCGGAAAAAAACGGGTGATATCAATCGGATTCGGTATCTGCATAACTTTTCCCGTTGCTGTTAATAAACTCTTATCTGCTAAACCTTCCAGCCATTTGCTACATCCGATAAATATCGGATTAGCAAAGGAATACACATCAATCTTTGTGTTATAAACAATTGTTGATAAGTCTTCACCTTTGCTCGCAAGGAAGGGGCAGCACTGGCATCCTGTCTGATAACTGGTGCAGGTACGGGCATGATGGCAAATGCCGGTAACGGGCCACATATCATGCATAGTCCAGACGATGGGTTTGCCAAGACGTGCTATCTTTTTGATTTCACGCAAGGATAAAAAACCCTGATTTATCCAGTGCAGATGAATGATGTCAGCATCTTTTACACATTTAAGATCGGCTATTGAGAATCCGGTATCGGCAGAAGAGACCGCAAATACATTTTTACGGTTTCGCCCGTTAAGCAGATAAATCCCCGCACGCTCCCACACAAAATAGCATTTAGCAAGTATCTTATCGCGGAGTGTTTTAATGACACTTTCGACATGATCATTAACCCCTGATTTATCCCGAACAAGCATAGAAGCATCTATTCCGGATTTGCGCAGAGCCATTAAAAGACGGCGCGAAGCAATTGCTGCCCCGCCTGTGGATTCGGACGTATTAATCAGAAGAACTTTCATGTGATGATTGTTTAAGATAACAGAGATAAAACAAAACGGGCTACTCCTTGGTATGGAATAGCCCGTAAAAATAAAAATTATTCGGCAGATTCGATATCTTCAGATGCAAACTCCATCAAATAAGCTTTGATAAAGTCATCAATATCACCATCCATGACATTTTGAACATTGGATGTTTGCCAGTTTGTGCGGTGGTCTTTCACACGACGGTCATCAAACACGTACGAGCGAATTTGTGATCCCCACTCAATTTTTTTCTTGCCGGCTTCAACTTTTTGTTGTTCAGCACGACGTTTTTCCAGCTCCATTTCATAAAGTTGAGATTTCAGCAAACGCAATGCATTATCTTTATTCCCAAACTGAGAGCGGCTTTCGGTATTTTCAATAACGATTCCTGTCGGTGCATGTCGAAGTCGAACCCCTGTCTCTACCTTATTAACGTTCTGTCCTCCCGCTCCACTCGAACGGAAAGTTTCCCACGTAATGTCAGACGGATTAATGTCGATTTCGATTGAATCATCCACTAACGGAACAACGAAAACAGAAGAAAACGAAGTCATACGTTTACCTTGTGCATTGTAAGGTGACACACGTACTAAGCGGTGTACACCATTCTCGCTTTTCAGATAACCATAAGCATAATCTCCTTCAACCTGCAAGGTTACTGTTTTGATTCCAGCTTCATCTCCTTCGAGGTAGTTGGTAACTGTAACTTTATAACCTTGTCTTTCAGCATAACGGGTGTACATACGCATCAGCATGGAAGCCCAATCCTGACTCTCTGTACCACCGGCTCCGGCATTGATTTTCAATACGGCACCTAAGCGATCTTCTTCCTGACGAAGCATATTTTTGAGCTCCAATGCCTCGACTTGTTCAAGAGCTGTCGCATAGATTGCATCCAGATCTTCTTCAGAAATTAACTCTTCTTTCAGGAAATCAAATGAAAGGGCCAGTTCTTCAACTGCATTATCAACAGTGGCAAAACCATTCACCCATCCTTTTAACTCCTTTACTTTCTTCATCTGGATTTCAGCCTCTTTGGCATTCTCCCAGAATTCAGGTGCATGTGTGCGAAGTTCTTCTTCTTCTAATTGGATAGTCTTGCTATCGATGTCAAAGATACCTCCTCAACGCATCCTTGCGTTCCACTACTTCACGTAGTTGGTCTGTCGTTATCATATATATCTGTTTAAATTTTGAAGTTAGTCTTTATACATTGCTTCAATCTCATTTGCAAAATGATCATACACAATACGACGTTTTACTTTCAGTGTGTTTGTCAATTCTCCTGATTCCATAGAGAACGGACGATCTGTAAGATAGAAACGTTTTACATGTTCATAAGGTGCAAAATGAGATTGTTTTGCCGTAATACGTTTTTTGAACAACTCAACGATTTTCGGATTGTTTACCAATTCGTTCATTGAAGAGTAAGTAATATGGTTCTCTTGTGCATATTGTTTCAACATGTCAAATGCGGGAACGATCACTGCACTTACAAACTTACGCTTATCAGCAACAATTGCAATCATCTCAATATATTTATCCTCACACAATCGCGTTTCCAATGCTTGCGGAGCAATGTATTTACCGTTTGCCGTTTTAAATAAATCTTTGATACGTTCGGTCATAAAGAGGATGTCACCTTCGAGACGACCTGCATCACCTGTACGGAAGAATCCGTCTTCGGTAAATGATTTCGCTGTTTCATCCGGACGTTTGTAATACTCTCTCAACATCGTTTTTCCTTTCAACAGGATTTCACCATTCGTATCAATACGTACCTGAATACCTGGCATCAACTCGCCCACTGATCCGAATACATATCCTGTTTCGCGGAAACAAGATACTGTCGCTGTGGTTTCTGTCATACCATATCCATAACAAATATTGATACCGATGGCATGAAGAAATTCGTTGATTTCGTCAGAAAGCGGAGCTCCTGATGTAGGGAACATATTTCCGTTTTCAATACCGATAACGGTTTTTACTTTTTTGAAAAGTGTACGTTCATAAAACTTGTAACGCATTTCTAATAAGAATGGTACTTTTTTATTTAAACGAACATATTCAATATTGCGGGTATAACCAATCTGTACGGCATGAGCCAACAGTTTTTTAGCTATCCCTGTACTTGTATTGATTTTCTCCTGCACTCCTGTATAAACCTTTTCCCAGAAACGCGGTACACTGCACATAACAGTAGGTCTTACTTCTTTGATCGTTTTCTGAATTTCGATCGGTCGAAGATTAATATAGGATACAGCTCCTTTATAAAGGATATAATAGAACCAGGCCTTCTCAAAAATATGTGTCAATGGCAAAAAGCTCATTGAACGATCTTTTTCAGTCACACTTGTTAAGCGGATATCATGAATTTCGAAAAGCTCAACAAAGTTAGAATGTGGAAGGACCACACCTTTTGGTTCACCGGTTGTACCTGACGTATATAATATGCAGGCAACATCTTCTGCCGAAGCATCAGCCAGGCGTTTGTTTACAATATCTTCAAAGGATTGCTCTTCGCCTAGTTTTAAAAACTCATCAAAGAAAAGAGATGATTGGTCCTCATCATGAAGTTGTACCGAGTTATCATATACAACAATCCGGCGTAAAGAGTTATCCTGTTGCATAACCTGCCAGGCTGTATCATATTGTTCCTGCTCTCCGACGAAAATAATCTCAATCTCAGCATGATTAACAATATACTCTACCTGTGCAACAGAACTTGTTGCATACAAAGGAATATCAATAGCACGATTCGAATAAACAGCGAAATTACTAATAATAATTTCTGGCTTATTTTGAGAGAAAACGGCTACGCGGTCTTGTTCTTTAACACCTATAGCAGCTAAAGATTTTGCTGCTTTTTTTACCTTATCTGCAAAATCGCGGAAAGAAGTGGATAACCACTCTCCTGTTTCTTCATTTCTATGAAAAAACGCGGTTTTGTCTTGGTACTTCTTAGCAAACTGATTGGCTAAGTCCGACAAATGTTTGAATTTCATTTTATCTATTTATTTGCAATAAATCGACACAAAGGTAAATTATTTTATGACAACTCTTTCAAAATCAAAGAGGATCTACATCATAATAAACGAAAAGCGATTTAAAACGTTCATCTTCTAACATCTGTAAACGAACTGTATGAAGCAGTTCTTTCACCTTTGCCGGAGAAATATTACTCTCAATCTTTAACACAATTTTCTTTATATAAAGATTCTGAATACGTAAAACAGGGGGATTATCGGGTCCTAAAATCCGATCTCCGAATTGATTACGCAAACGGATAGCCATTTCCTGTGATAACTTATCCAGTAAAACTCCATCTTTATGCTTCAGATAAATATAGATCAATCTGAAATATGGGGGATACTTGAAAAGCTTTCGCTCTGCCATTTGCTGAGCAAACATTTCTTTGTAGTTGTTAGTTATTACTTCCTGTATAACAGGATGTTTGGGATCTGAAGTTTGAAGGATAACCAATCCTCGTTTGTTTTTACGCCCCGCTCGTCCGCTCACCTGCGCCATTAACTGATAGGCTCTTTCATAGGATCTGAAATCGGGGTAATTCATTAATGTATCTGCATTCAGAATGCCGACTACACTAACATTGTCAAAATCGAGTCCTTTGGATACCATTTGGGTACCTATCAGTATTTTGGTTTTTCCGCTTTGAAATCTTTCAATAATCTCCTGATAAGCTTTTTTAGATCGTGTGGTATCCATATCCATCCGTTCTACCTGAATATCAGGAAATATTTCTTTAATTTCATCTTCGATCCGCTCGGTCCCATAACCGATTGTTTCGAGCGAATGATGTCCGCATGCCGGACAGATACGTGTTACCGGCTGGGTATAACCACAATAGTGACATGTAAGTTGCCCCAATCCTTTGTGATAAGTCAGACTGACATCACAATGTTTGCATTTAGGAACATATGCACATAGTGAACATTCGACTAAAGGTGCAAAACCGCGTCGATTTTGAAATAATATAACTTGTTCGTTATTTTCGAATGCTTTTCCCATTTCCTCTATTAGCAAGGGTGAAAAACTGGATCGCATCCTTTTTTTTCTTTTCAAATCTTTAATATCGACAGGGATGATTTCAGGTAACTCAAGTCCCTCGTGGCGAGTAGTCAGCTCGACCAAACCATATTTACCGGATAATGCATTCATATAGGTCTCAAATGCAGGAGTAGCAGTACCAAGTAAAACTTTAGCATTGTAGGCTTTTGCAAGTACAATAGCCGCATTACGTGCATGGTAACGCGGAGCAGGATCATACTGTTTGTAAGTAGTTTCGTGCTCTTCATCCACGATAACAAGCCCTAATCTCTGAAAAGGAAGGAAAATCGAGGATCGCACTCCCAGGATAATATCTATACCCTCGTCTTTCAAGAGCTTCATCCAGATTTCTGTTCGTTCATTACCTGAGAATTTGGAATGATAGATTCCGATCCGTTTTCCGAAAACACGCTGTAAACGTTCTGTAAGCTGTGTCGTCAGGGCTATTTCGGGAACAAGATATAATACCTGTTTATTTTCAGCTAACGCTTTTTCGATTAAACGAATATATATTTCTGTTTTACCACTGCCTGTAATACCGAAAAGAAGAGCTGTATCTTTGGTTTGAAAAGCAGTTTCGATCTGTAGCAAAGCAGAGCTTTGAGCTTCATTCAAATCATAAGA
>JBOFKE010000036.1:0-3917 GCA_051657185.1 Bacteroidales bacterium
GCACCAATGAAAGAGTTTAATGACATTTTACTGACAGCCAGTTGCGTTTGAAGTTGCATCAGCTGATAGGTTGCCTCATTGAGTTTCACCTCAACCATCAATAAGTCATTCTTACTTACCGCACCGGCATCCACACGCTGTTTTACGATTAATACCAGTTGCTCTATCGAAGCTTTTAATTGTTCTGAAACACGGACAACCTCTTCATTGGCAACCGTGCTCCAATATTTATAATCGGATACATATAACACGTTTAATTGCAGAGACTCTTTCTGGTAAATTGAATATTCCTTTTCGGATATGGACTTCTGAACAGATGCCTTTATAGCACCACCCTGATAAACGGGTTGCATCAGATTCAGAAAAGCTCCGTACTGATTATGCGTGTTTCCTCCTACACTAAGTGGAGTATCCATTCCCGGCAGTTGCATATCAAGCTGAGTCGGGTTTCCGATATATTTGTAACTTGCCGAACCCGAGAGTTTGGGCAGATAATCGTTTTTAGCCATGCGAAGCACCTCGTCACTCGCAGCTATATTTTTTTCTGCAATCTTCAAATCATGATTATAGTCAAGCGCTTTCTCTCGATAATCATTGATCAGGGAGTAACTGCCCCGAACCTGAGGTTCGGAGGCATTCACTCTACCAGAAAAAATAAGAAGAATAAGAATTAGAAAAGAATATGATCGTTTATTCATTATTTATCAAGCTTTTATTTTATAGAAAATACCACATAAAGCAGGCGTAATGAAAAGTGTGAGTAACGTTGCGAAGGTTAACCCGAACACAATTGTAGCTGCCATTCCGCCGAATACAATATCAAACAAGAGCGGTATCATACCGAAAATAGTCGTAATTGCCGCCATCAAGACGGGGCGTACGCGCGAAACAGTTGCTTCGATAATCGCATCATAGCGTGAATAACCTTGTCTTTTGAGGATATTCATCTCATCAAGCAACACGATCACATTCTTAATAATCATTCCCAGTAACCCCAGCCATCCTGCTATACAGAAAAAACCAAAATCAAACCCTGTAAGTAGCATACCGACAGCAACACCTATAAGGGATAAAGGCAGGATTAAAAGAATGATGATCGGTTGTTTGAAGTTTCTGAACAAAGCAACTAATATCAAAATCAACAACAAAAACGCCAATGGAAAATATTTCATCAGAGCCTGCATCGCTTCGCCCTGATCTTTGAACTCAGAATCCCAAAAGAAACGATAACCCTCAGGTAACTGAATCGCTTCTATTTCATCCCGGATCTCTTTATGAAGTTCTGACATAGTCACGCCATCAATCGGGTTACACATGGCAGCCATTGAAAGCTGACGATTATATGTACGTACAGTCGGATAAGTCCATTTCACACGAATATCCTGTGTAATTTGTGACAAAGGAGCCGAATTCAATCCGTTCCAGACATATTGATTTGCCAAACCATCCAATCCGTTATCCATATTTGCATCAGTAGTCAGCACAACCGGAACTTTCTTCTCGTTGTCACGGTAAATACCAATAGGAAGTCCGTCACTCATCGATTTTACCGACTCCATCATATCCCCTTTGGTCAGCTGTGTGCGTCCTGCTTTCAGTGGATCGTAAACCGGCTCGATTGCCAAAGTACGTGAATCCCATTCATTTCGTGCATCAGCCACTTTCGGGTTCTTACGCATCACATCCAGAGCTATCTGTGTGAGCGAATCAAGTACATTTGCATCGGGCCCTAAAAAGCGGGCTTCAATCTTAGCTTCCTTAGCCGTACTTAACTCAAACTTATTAACCATAATAAAGACTTCGGGAAACGCATCCGGTAGATCCTTTTTCAGACGCTTCTGCAGATCTCTGGCTTCGACCGGTGTCTTACACTTGATTATAAGCTGTGCAAAGTTTGGCTGTGGTCCGAAATTGGAATTCGCCAGATAATAGCGTGGCGGAGTTTGTCCGATATAGGCTGATACAGCTTCGGTATTCGCATACGACTCAATCATCTCCGACATATCCATAGTCAGTTTATCCATCTGCTCAATTTTAGTCCCCTCTGCCATACGCAAATCAATCGTAAAGTATTGTTTATCCAGCTGAGGAAGGAAAACCTTCGGGATAAATTTGAAACTGAAAAGCGATGCAATAAGAAGTAGTGCACTGAATGCAACTGTGACACTTTTGTGCCGGATAACCCATCTTAAAGTCTGACGGAAATAGTTATAATATTTACCTTTAAACATATCATTGTTCACCTCATCCGATTTAGGACGTTTCACAAACAACTCAATGCAATAAGGCGTTTGTATCAATGCGAATATCCAGCTCAGAAAGAGCGAAACAGCCAATACAATAAAGAGTGAAGACAAGAGTTCTCCGGAAACGTGAGGCGACATATAAACCGGCCAGAAGGTCAACACGGCAATTGCCGTTGCTGCTAAAAGCGGAATAGCTGTCGTAGATGCTGCTTTCAGGATGGCAATCCGTTTTCTCATACCCTTCTGCATATTGATCAATGCCGAGTCTGTTACAACAATAGCATTATCGACCAGCATACCCATTGCAATAATAATGGCTGCCAAAGACATACGTTGCAAAGCAATTCCATTGGCAAACATATACATGAGTGTTCCTAAAATAGAGAAGATCAAACCACTCCCTACCAGTATCCCGTTCTTAAACCCGATAAAGAATAAAAGAATGGCAACAACTGTCATAACGGAAATAACCAGATTAAGAATAAATCCGTCATTTGCGACTGCCGATTCGTGTCCCTGATCATAAATATTTTTGATCTGATACCCCTGAGGCAAGGTTTGAGAGAACTTTGTAACAACCTCTTTAACAGACTGGGCCATATCAACCACATTTCCGGTCGGAACTGTAGAAACAGCTATACCTACAGCCGGAGAACTGCTGATTCGCATTTGGCTACGGGTTGGCTTCAAATATGATTCGCTCACCTCAGCTACATCCGACAACCGGAAATAAGTACCATTGCGTGATACGATTGTCAGATTACGGATCTCATCTAACGTACCGAAACTTCCTGACGGTTCAATACGGATACGCATTTCGTCAGTTTCCATCGCTCCGGCATCTACTACCTTATTCTGTTTGTCGAAAGCATAAGCAATATCCTGAACTGTGAGTCCGGATTGAGCCAGAAGCGTTGGTTTGATTTTCACTTCAATTGTAGGAGATTGTACCCCTGTGATTTCAACTTTAGCGACATCTTTAACTCCCAGAAGAATCTTTTTAAGTGCTTTCGCTTGCTCTTCCAGTTCTCTGTAGGAGTGTGTATCACTGCTTAAACCATAAAACACACCCAATACATCTCCAAAGTCATCATTTACGAGAGACGGTCCTGCACCAGGAGGAAGTTTTGATTGAACATCACTAACTTTGCGTCGAAGTTTGTCCCATAATTGCTGCATCTCGTCTGCACGAATTTCTTTTTTCATGTAAACGGTGATCTTCGACAATCCGGAACGATTCTCCGTCTTTATATAATATAACTCACCTAAAGACTGTATGGCTTCTTCGATAATATCGGTTACCTGAGTCTGAACTTCTTCAGCAGTAGCTCCGGGATAAGTCGTAAGCACCAAAGCCTGCTTAATCGTAAATGGAGCATCTTCGAGTTTACCCATTTTCAGATAGGAAAAAACTCCACCTACGACGATCATTACAAGTAATAAAGAAGTAAACGCTTTATTTTTGAGAAAATAGAGTATAACCTTCATAATTTACTGTTTTAAAATAACTTCATCTCCTTCATCCATGCGCGAATGTCCGGTCAGAACAACAAGCTCATCGACACCTAACCCATCAATAATCTGAATCATTCCATTTGATACAGGTTTGCCTGTACGTACAGAGCGACGATGAACCTTACTGCTCTGTTGATCCAGCACCCATACATACGA
>JBOFKE010000037.1:0-3914 GCA_051657185.1 Bacteroidales bacterium
ATTAATGACGGGTATTCACGAGCTATTTCCAGCAGCAATGTCATACCTTCAGGAAGACCGCCCAGATGCACATGCATCACACCTCCTTTAGCTGATGTGAAACCTCCTAAACGTACCTGATTAATGATACGTAACAACTCTTCTTTTGTAGGATATGAGCTCCGGTCATCACACATAGCTATTTTACAACCGATAACCGGATCTGTATAAATCAAATCTTCGGCAACAGAATTTGTAATTGTGGGAGTTGGTAGTCCGTAAAAGCCGGTTAACATATATGCCGAAAGACCATTCATTCTCAATGACATAGTTTTCGCAAACAATTGGGGCAGTTGTTTTACAAAACCATCTGTTCCAAGTAAGCCGACAACGGTAGTTGTACCACATTCTACCAGACGTTCAATACGAACCTCCGGAGCTAAAGAGCTAAATCCGGTCTGCCCCCCTCCACCGATAACATGGACATGTATATCTATTAAACCTGGAGTAACCCAATATCCTTTGGCATCTATAACTTCTACTTGTAAATTACCTGTCTCGATTTGCGGAGCAATCTGCTGAATCTTATTATCACAAATAAGAATATCAGTAAGCTCAGTCTCTACAGAAGTGTAGAGACGAGCGTTCTTTATTAATTTAATCATAGCGGTTTTACAGTATTAGATAGTTATAGCATAGCATGAACATTAAAGCTCCACCAAGTGGAATCAAATTTCTTTTAGCAAGATCAAAAGGTGATACACCTGCAACTTCGGCAATGGCTATAATAACTCCTGCAATTGGTGAAGTTGCACGTCCCATACTCGCTGATAATTGCATCGGAAGCACCAAGTCAACAGAAGGTATTCCGAGCTTTTGAGCTATTGAAGGTACTAACGGACCAAAAGAAAAGAATGATGCATTACCACTACCCATAAGCATAGCAGCAAGGAAGATAAGTATCGTTATGCAAATACCGATTGCTACTCCTGAAAATCCAAGTTGAGAAGCTCCCTCAACCAATGCATCTATTAAGCCCAGTCTGATTAATCCCATTGAAAAGATTTCAGCACATACGATTAATGTCACTACATCCGTAAAGACTTTACCCATTCCGTTCCAGAATGCTTTGACACTATTGTATGCTGATCTGAAACTCTTCGTTCTGAATAATTCAAATAGCATGGCAATAAATAAAGACACAACCATAGCTGTCGTCGTATCAAGCTCTATTGCCGGATGAAAAAGTTGTAAGTATTTTGAAAAGATGATCAGCATCAATAACGGAAGAACCGGTAATATGGCAAAAATCATTGGTACATCAATCTTCATTTCACTTAACTGGATTGGTTTCTCTGCCACGATTTTACCCGATTCAATATCTTTTTTATCAAAATATCTGTTCGTAAAGTAATACAAGACCATCAACAGAATAGTTAAAGGAATAGCCATTGGAAGCTGATACTCGATAAAGTACATTACATTATTCATTTCCAGTAATTCGGAAGCTTTGGCTGTGTTTGCAGAACCTGGTCCCATATCGAAAACGGTACAAGCGGAGATTACTGATACTGCGGTTAAACGGCTAACGCCTAAATTCACCAACACAGGCAAAATCGAAGCTACCAATAACAAACCTAATCCTGCTGCACTCGGCGTACAGATGAATAGTAACTGACCGATAGGAATAATAGAAATAGCTGCTATATACGGATATTTACGAAACAGAGATAATGGTTGCATCGAAACGTAAACCAAAGCATCACTGGCTTTAATCTGCTTCATATAAGCAACATAACCCCCAATAGACATAATCATCAGACCTACACGCAGAAGGTTTGTAGAGAATGTTTCTACGACAATTTTAAACAGATCAAAAAAAGCTCCTCCGGTAGGTTTGACCGGATCTAATGCATCACCCAACAAAGCTGCGATCGCCAGCATAGAAATACCGGTAACCATCAGTACCACCTGTGGATTATATTTTTTGTATAACCAATAAGCCGTCAGAAGAATAAATTGTACGGCAATTATTACACTTAATAATGTCATTGAAATTTATTTTATAGATTATTACTCACCGCGAACCAACCCTGCTTTATCAGCACTTTCATTCCCTAACTGATCATATAATGATGATGAAATCAGATAGGATACTTCGATATTGTTCACTTTATTTTTACCCATGTTTAATGTTCTCAAATCTGTATAAGCAGTGGATAAATGAAAATTAGCCGGATCAATTTCGTTTGCACTCAGATTAACATAGTTAAGCTTCAGATTATTTCTTAAATCAATACTCTTCAATCTATTGAGTGATTTAGATGTTGAACCTTGCAAATCGAGATATACCAAATTGATATTTGCCGATAAATCAATCTTACTTACTCCTGCTGTACGAACGATTAATCTTTCCAATTGCAACAAATCACTTAGAGGTAATTCTTCTGTAAACGCGTTAGAAGTAGCGATTAACTCTGTTAATGATGTAAAGAATTGTAATCCGTCTGCATCTGCGATTTTCGTGTCTGCCGTAGAAACTCCGGCTTCTTGCAGTTTAGTTATATACGATGAAGCTTTGCTTATATTTAGTGTTCCTGCAAAGTCAGCTGCTATTTCTTTATTTAGGAAAACCTGATTCTCCGTTTTAGACACCGTACCTTCAGGTAGTCTTAGAGACTGATCTTTTTCATCATTCATCAGATATAAAAGATAATCGGCAAAAGCTCTGTCCTTAATCAGGTAGTTTTTATCAGTTGGCTCCTCGCCATTATCTTCCTCCGCAATTACTCCGTTTTTAATCACTAACTGATTAAACAGAGCCAGAGGTATTTCAAACGGTGCACCTGCATTGCCGGCTAAATCTAAATCAATAAGTTTCGGATAAGATAAAGGTAAAACCAATCCTGCTTGAGTGATCAAATGATTAGGCAAGTATATATGCTGAGCCTTCGTTGCATTTCTTAAATTAATCTCAGTCAAACGTTCCTGATCTGTGGCATTTGTACTTGCACTATATCTCAAACGCATAATGGAAGAGGGTACGATTAGCTGATTCACCAAATTAGCATTCATTTCTAATGTATCAAGTTTAGAAAGAGAACTTAAATCAAGCTTACCTTCTACCGCGTTAGATGTAATTTTCAAATTCGCACATCCTCTGAAGAACTGGATACCATCCAGATTTTTAATTTTAATAGC
Source organism: Bacteroidales bacterium (assembly GCA_051657185.1). Lineage (GTDB taxonomy): Bacteria > Bacteroidota > Bacteroidia > Bacteroidales > UBA7332 > UBA7332. The sequence goes on from JBOFKE010000037.1 coordinate 3,181, forward strand.
CGCAGAAGCAACGCCTGCAGCCTCCAAAGCTTCAATACGTTTCGTGTCTTTTACTAAGTAAACTTGCTTCACGTTTATCGCTTTATCTATATCTAATAAAAAACTATCATTCCGATGAATACATATACCATAAGGCAAAGCATTGGCATTTGTTGCAGGAAGTGTAGTATTATAAATCAGATATTCAGCAAAAGCTATATCTGACAGCAGATAAAAGTTTGCTTTATCAGGTTTGTCTTCGATAAAATTGACATCTTCTGTAGAGCAACATACAACCGAAAATAATCCAACTAAGAGTATTAAATAGTTTCTAATTCTTTTCATTTTGACTTATTGTTAATGATATCCTTTGTTTTGTTCTCGACGTCAAAATAAGGGGTAAACAGTAAATAAACAGGTAAATAGAAGCATTAACAAAACATTAATAAGTGAGTTTTTTTCGTATTTCTTCATTAATATCAAATAAACAAGTGGATATTTCATTCTGGCTTCCATTATTAGAAGAGCAAAAACATATCTATAAATATTAATCAATCAACACGTTAGCAAAGATACGACATATAAGAGCCAGAAATATGAGAATAAAAGTCAAAACAGAAGAGCTGAACAAATAAGGATCTTAAAAAAAAGAATAGAAAACTGATATGCCGACCTTGAGAAAGATGAAAAATACTAATCGGAACAGTTATTTGCTCACAATAGCTCTGCATTTCGGAAAAAGATACGGTATATCT
>JBOFKE010000038.1:0-14375 GCA_051657185.1 Bacteroidales bacterium
ACTACGCCCTTATATTCAAGTGTATATCTCCGATCAATTGTTCCGTCTCCGTTATAAATATCTCCTTTAATCCATAGACTATTCCCGGGAGACGCCTTCTGAAGATCAACTGTTACTTTCCAGAAATCACGCTGATAAAAGTTATTTTCGCTCATACGGGAAACCGTATCTACTTTTAATTTATGAGGAAAAGGAATCTCAGTACTACTATAAACCTTCTGCCCGTGTGCATGAAGTTCTATTCGATAGTCTCGTCCCGTCCGGAAAGGAAAATCTAACTTTAACGTATCCAGTTTGATGAAGGTCGAATCAAGTAATAACTGATTTGACTCGTGCAGAATCAGACGGGCATTATCAATTGGTTTAATCCGGTCTGACATTTTAGGTACACTCTGTGTAAAATACAATGTATTTTGATCAGACTCACTAATCAGACCATTTACAACAATTTTAGATGTAAACAGATACCCCGTATCTTTGATATCATAATCAAAGGTGCAAGACGTTATTAACAAACAGCTTAACAAACGAATGAATATTCTACTCATAGTATGGATTAACGGGTAAGTGGAATATAGATATTAAATAAGATATCACGACTTTTGGCTTTGTAAACAAAAGGATTTTCATAAAGATTTATAAAGCCGTTTTTATATGTTATAGAAAAACCAATCGAAGGGAAATCATAAGCTAATTTAGCAACCAACGGACAATCAAATTTAGAGCCATTCATGTTTTGAGATTTGGGATCATACATGTCACCGCCATAAATAGTAGGTTCAAAACCTAAACCGATTTTCAATCCTTTAATTATCCGGTAATTCATGACTCCCTGAACCGACACCCCCCAAAGTGTAAATCCGGCGTCAAGATTACATTCTTTGGATTCATAATAATTGACATCCATCAACTTTGTCTGGAAATAAGCACCGGTTTCGAGCTGGAAATTACGAGGCAGATCAAACTGAAATTGATATCCTATCTGCCCTCCTATTCTCTTTTTGGGATTATCAATGATCAGATATGGATATCCATTCTCCATCGGAGGATTAACCAGGCGGTCAATAGCAAACCAATTCATACCGCCACCTATAACAATACCACTTTCAATTTGTGATTGAAGAGGAGTGAAAATTGCAAACATTAGGGTAAATAAGACTACCAGACTAACTTTTTTCATAATTATTTATATTAATACGCTGCAAAATTATAATAATAGCAATTATAAACTTAAGCATTTAACAGTAATAACTACCTAATGTTAATTTATACAATGAAACTTTATTCCTGTAATTGTTTTATCATGGTTCAATATTTTCAGGTAAAGTACTATTAAATTGGGCTGTCAAACAAGTCGGAGAATATAAATTAAATTGAGCACTTTAAATGACTTGTTCAACAGCCCGGAAATCAATGGAAAGAAATAAAAAGACTTAATCCTTAAGTGTTTTCTGAATCATCTCATTAACATTCAATGTGTTTGGTTTTTGAGAAGGCGGAAAAAGCTTAAGACTTTGAATATGTTCATTCAAATAAGATAAAGCTGAATTAAATAAGTAAGTCTTACGCTGGAATATCTCAGCCATATAACCTTTTTCAGAATAGGACTCAAAGGGATCTTGTCTCAGATTATAAATTCGTGGTAGTTCAAAATGAGTGGTTGTACCATAATAACCGTCACGTGCCGAAAAATGCAATTTCCATTGGTTTATACGAATAGCTTGCAATTTCGATTCCGAATAATAGATATGGCAATTACGGTTACTGCTATCCTGTTTACCCGTCCAGTAATCAAGATTATTAATACCATCAATATATCCTTTTTTTACAATATCTGTTCCCAACTTATCACCTTTAGCTAACCGCTCACGGATATCAGTAACTCCTGCTGCTGCAGTTAATGTTGTAAAAATATCTTCATGTGACTGAATTCCATTCAATTCTGTCCCGGGATTTATATGTCCCTTCCATCTGACTAACATAGGAACTCTTACTCCACCTTCCCATGTCGTCATCTTTTCACTGCGGAAAGGTGATGTTCCTCCATGCGGGTAGGTCGAATGTTCAGGTCCGTTATCCGTTGTGTAAACAATAATTGTGTTATCATCAACACCTAACTCTTTTATTTTATCCAAAATGAATCCTACATGTTCATCGTGCTGAAGCATTCCGGCTCCATACATATCATACCAACTGGTTTCATTCTTAATGCTATCCTGATATCTTTCAGGAACATGGGTGAACACATGCATTCTGGAAGAGTTTATCCAAGTAAAGAATGGCTTATCTTCTTTTACTGCTTTTTCAATGAAATCAAGACCGGCCTGAATGAATTCTTCATCGACATTCTTCATCCTTTCACGCGTGAGGGGTCCCGTATCTTTAATGCGTTGTTTACCAACAATCCCGAAACGGGGATCTTCCGTATTGTCAAACTTATCTGTCGCCCAGCAATGGAGAACTCCGCGCGGACCAAACTTTTCGTGAAAAGCAGGATCTTTCGGATAATCCTCATCTTCTGGCTCTTCTTCTGTATTCAGGTGATAAAGATTTCCAAAAAACTCATCAAAGCCATGCACAGTGGGTAAATATTCATTTCGATCGCCCAAGTGATTTTTCCCAAACTGTCCACACGCATAGCCTTCGGTTTTCAGAACTTCCGCTAAAGTTGCATCTTTAAATTGTAACCCTTGTTTAGCTCCAACATATCCAACCGTTGTGAGTCCTGTGCGTATTGGCATCTGACCTGTGATCATAGCTGCTCTCCCGGCAGTACTGCTGGGCTGGGCATAATGATCAGAAAACAATGCTCCTTCTTTAGCTATTTTATCAATATTCGGAGTACGATATCCCATCACTCCACGATTATAAACACTAAGATTCCAATAACCAATATCATCTCCCATAATCACAATGATATTCGGTTTCTTTTCTTTTGCCTCAGCTTCAACAGCAGTAAGTGAAGTGCAGGCAATAATCCCGGCAGAAAGCAAATTTCTTGATAACTCCATATTATAAAAATTGATTGATCCGGAGACAAAAGTAGAGAGTTAGCATTTGTCGAAATTGCACTTTTTGCCATATTTTAGTCACTTTCCAACATTTTCTGTAACTTCTTAGGTGTAATACCATATTGCCGTTTAAATATCTTGATAAAATGTCCGAGATGAGAATATCCGAGTTTAAAAGCGATCTCACTTACCGATAAGTTTGTTGCCATCAATAGTTCTCTTGCATATTCAATCCGATAGTATTGATAGAAGCTATTAATACTCATCCCAAAGACATCTTTAAAATACATTCTGATATATGTTTCACTCATTCCTGCAAACTTGACCAAGTAATTCATATTAATGGGAGCTGATAAATCCTCTAGTATTAAATTTTTGATTCTGATAATAATCAGTCTCTTCTGATTATCCAGTTTACTTGACTTCAACTCTTTCCGGGAATCAGCTTCCTGAGCAAAGAGAGAAAGGAGAATCAGACCGTGAGCATACAATATATTTTTATCCGTTTTTGACATACCTTTATTTTGAAGAATTGCATCGTAAGATAATTTCATCCGTGCGGTAAGCATTTCATAGATAAAATACTGTTCTTCATGAATACGTTTAAAGAAACTACTTTCGGGAGAAACGAATTCCAAAAAGCTTATTTCTTTCAATCTAAAAACGATAAGTGTAAATGGAACATGGGCAGGATAGGTAATCTGATCAGATGCATTTGAAAAGAATACTCCCGTAGTAGCCGATTTATCAACACGCGCTTTAGTCCCCATTTCCCCAAATGGTTCAAAGACCAACGAATCAGAAAATAAAATGGGATAGTATTTTTCAGGCAAAAGTATCCGCTTAACAGTAACTTCTTCTGTAAATCGAATATGAAAAATAAACAATTCAAACAAATCAAAATTATAAGAGTCAATCCGCCCGCAATCACCTTGCAACCGATCTTCTATTATATCTCCACCGAACAAAGATTTCCAAATCAGGAGCTGATCTTTCAATTCAGTAACTTCTTGTTTGATAATTTTCATAATCTATATTCTATTCGTTGTATAAAACTGGTTTGCGAGCAAAAATAAAATAATCCAAGATATAATTAATCTCGGCACATCAGATTATAGGTCTCATATGAAGGTTTAATTTTTGAAAAGAAGGAAGACTGAATCTATTTATCAAGTTTTATTTTAACTTCGTATCAGAAATATAACAGACTCTATCATGCAAAGATATGATTATTTAATAGTCGGAGCCGGACTATTCGGTGCGATGTTTGCTTACAAAGCTATGCAAGTCGGAAAAAGTGTTATGGTCATTGATAAACGTGCCCATATCGGAGGTAATCTCTATTGCGAAAACATAGAAGATATACAAGTACATAAATATGGCGCACATATTTTTCATACATCAAATAAAGCCGTATGGGACTTTGTTAATTCTATTGTTGAATTCAACAATTACATTAATACTCCTATTGCGAACTATAAAGGAAAGCTCTATAACTTACCATTCAATATGAACACGTTCTATACGTTATGGGGTACTAAAACACCAGAAGATGTACGAACTAAAATTGAAATACAACGTCAAGAGGCTGGAATAGAAAACCCTCAAAACCTCGAAGAACAAGCAATTTCACTGGTAGGTAAAGATATCTACGAAATTCTGATTAAAGGTTATACAGAGAAACAATGGGGACGTAAGGCTACTGACCTCCCGGCGTTTATAATCAAACGCTTGCCTGTACGTTTTACTTTTGACAACAACTATTTCAATGATAAATATCAGGGAATACCTATGGGTGGTTATAACAAACTTATCGAAGGTCTGTTAAAAGGTGCTGAGATCTGTTGTAATAAAGATTATTTTAAGGATCGCGAAGGTTGGAATCAATGTGCCGATAAAATTGTATTCACCGGTAAAATCGATGAGTATTATGATTTCTGTTTTGGAAAACTGGAATACCGTTCTTTGCGCTTTGAAGAAGAAATACTGGATACGGATAATTATCAGGGTAACGCCGTATTTAACTTCACCGATTCCGAAACACCTTATACGCGCATTATTGAACACAAACATTTTGAATTCGGTAATCAGCCTAAAACAGTTATTTCCCGGGAATATCCTTCTGAATGGCATGAAGGTGCTGAACCTTATTATCCGGTTAATGATCATCGGAATTCTGATTTATATGCAAAATATAAAAGACTTGCCGATAAAGAAGATAGCGTGATATTCGGCGGACGTTTAGCAGAGTATAAATATTATGATATGCATCATATAGTCGAGAGAGTATTAGCTATGAATATCGTTTAAAACAAAACACAATGAATAAAACCTATTTTTCAAAAGCTTATAAAGATAAAAACTCAGCCGGAAATAAGGCTAAGACCGATATTGAGACAATATTGGACAATCATGGCTATATGAATCTGGGAAAACCCCAAAGCATTATCACCAGTAAAGTGAAAGCTTACTTCTATACACTTGGAAGTATTCTTAAAACTTTATCTTCGCTAAAAAAAGGCGATGTACTTCTTATTCAGTATCCTTTCAAAAAATACTATGAGTTTATTTGTAGTATGGCTCATCGAAAAGGAGCTAAAGTGATTACTCTGATTCATGATCTGGGATCTTTCAGACGTAAGAAATTAACTCCGGCCATGGAAATGGAACGTCTCCGTCATTCAGACTACATCATCGTCCATAATGAATCTATGAAAAAATGGTTAATCGAACATAAGATAGACAGACCGGTGGACTGTCTGGAGATATTCGATTATCTTTCTGAAAACGAAGCCAAAAATATTAATACAGCCGATAAATTCCGTGTCATTTATGCAGGTGCATTAAATAGAAGAAAAAATGCATTTCTTTATTCCATGGGTGAGCTGATAAATAATTATGAGCTTCATATTTATGGTGGAGGATTCGAGAAAGAAGAAGCCCAGCCTTCATCAAACCTTTTCTATGGGGGGTATAAGCCAAGTGAAGATTTTATTGCTGATGCTCAAGGTGAATTCGGGTTGGTTTGGGATGGTGATTCAACAGAAACCTGCTATGGATCTTTCGGTGAATATCTGAAGTACAACAATCCACATAAAGTATCTTTCTATATTCGCTGTAATTTGCCTGTGATCATCTGGGAACAAGCAGGTCTGGCTCCATTTGTTGAAAAGGAAGGTATTGGTATCACTATAAGTTCGCTTAAAGATATGGATAAGAAACTGGCTAAACTGACTAAAGAGGATTATCTGTCAATGCAGAAGAATATCAGACGCATCAGCAATCGACTGAAAAGCGGATATTACACTAAAGCGGCCGTAGATAAAGGTGTTACTTATCTGGACTCGATATAGTATAAAAGGGTGTTGTCTCCTTTCGACAACACCCTTTCTTTTTGTTCTTATAAATAATAACGTAGTCCGCCGCTCAGATAAATACCTCTGTCTTTGGACTTGAAAATCATTTCGCTTGGCTGTTTACCTGTATATCTATAATTAACATCGAATTTAGAATGCCCGAATAATCCAAACTGATAACCAAATGCGACATTAAAACCCAACCGTTCAACAACATTTACTTCGAGGCTGATCCCGGGAGTAAGAGACATTGTATTTACAGGTGCTTTCGCAATGTAATTCATCGCTGGCATATCATATGTTTGTATTAACGAGGATGCCTCATCGCTATTCAGATCTGAAATACCTTTTTCACGAGTACGGCCACCAATACTTTGCTCATATTTAAGTTGTATAAAAGGAGTAAGACGTATTCCGAAATAATCAGAGAAATCAGGCAATTCAAAAACATCATATCCAATTTGTTGTTGAATATATAGATAAGTTGACTGTAAAGAGGCTGTATTGATATTGGTAACAGCATAATTAGCAAGTTGAAGTTCTGGTGTATATACAGAAGCTCCAATCTCACTAACCATATTGAGGCGCTTAGCAGGATAGTATGAAATATTTACTCCGTAATAATCTTTATTGACTTGGAAACGACTATAAACATTCTGTTCAAGATTAAATTCCTTATCCAGGTCTTGCTGATGTCCATAATTAATCCCAATTGATATACCTCCTTGTGCAAACAAAGAAATTGGTAATAAACTACATAGTACTAAAAGTATTCGTATCATGGTTAATATATTTATAAATTGATCCAAACAAAATGAAGACTATGTATTAAACAGTTATGTAAGGTAAATCTTTCACGAAAATCTCATCTTTTTACGATTTAATTTCGAAAAGGCTGGTAACGTGTGCTTCGTATGACTTCGAAACCGGAATGCTTTCCTCTGCATAAGCAAGCAAAATATGATAATTACGCCCAATCCGCTTTACTTTCTGTATCATTTTATGATTAACTATAAAGGATCGATGACAACGAATACAACCGTGAGATAAGGCTTCCTCTTCAATACTTTTTAGCGTTGCTCTTATTAGTTTTTTCTGATACTTATCATCCTTTACATAATGAATCATCACATAATTATCTTCCGAAGCAAAATACAGAATGTATCTTGATTCGATCTCAAACCGAATATTACCTGATTCATCGCTTATTAGAAACAGATTATCCTCTGCTGGCTTAAACATATCGACTTCTGTTTCTGTAACTGATATATAACCGACTGATTTTTCTTTTTGGAAAGCGAACCAAATAAGCAGTGCGACAAAATAACAGAGAATGAGTGTTACTGCTATTAAACGGGAAGTGACAATCATTTCATTTATAAAAGAAGAATGTTCACTTGTAGACAGATATGCTAAAGGGACTGAAATAGACACAATTTCAGCCATTAAACCATAAATAAAATGATAAATTTTGTATTCCTTTTTTCTAAAAAGAATATTTTGAATAAACTGAGATATAAGAATAATAGCAAAGGCATACAAACAAATAAAAAGTAGTATAAAACTACGTTTACCGAATGTATCACTGATCCAATAATCCATACCAAATGGCTTAAACAGGAACAGAAATAGAAATGCAAAACTAAAAACTATTACACTTACAATCAACCTATTATCTAATACATTAAATTGTTTTAAATAAGTAGCCCAAAAAGCTTCTACCTTTTTCATGATTCTCTCTGGTTATGTACAAATGACAAATTTATACAAAACCTGCAGTTTATCAAGAATAAGGCAGAAGCATATTCACTATATTAAACTTAAGACTACGGACTAATTATATGAAAGACTAATTTCGTGGATTCCTTTTTTGAGCGATTTAATTACTAAATAGCCATAAGCTGTACCTTCTTTACTAAGGATACTAAATTTTAGATTTTCATTATCTTCCGGCTTTTTAAATCGGGAAGTATCAGGTATATACAAAATGGTTTCTTGTAAATCTTCAACTGAGGTATTATCCCATCTTATATGAAAGAGCTTTCGATCAAACTCGTTGGAGTAATGAAGCAATACGCCTTCTGTACACATGGGATAAATTCGGGATAATACAGGAAAGTAATCCTGCGAATCTATCCCATCCCAATAACACCAGTAAGTCTGACCTCCCAAATTTCGCTCTATGTGATCAATTATTTGTTTCGCTGGCCCTAAATAACTGTTTTTACCCATATAATAGGCTCCCCACTCACCAATTACAACAGGAATATTCTTTTTCCTTCCACTTTCGAAAATAGCATCAAAAATAACATTGACTCTTTCTGTTCCTGGTTTAGAGACAAATTCAGTATCAGTTACCAGATCATAACCATGAGGGGCATACAAACATTGAGAATCTGTATTACCGGATTCATCAACCGGTAAGAGAATCTGGCTAGGTACACCCAAATTACTGAAATAGCTATGTTCAAGAATTAGAATCTGATTCGGATCAACAGAACGAACGGCATCTCTTACTTTCTGATAAAATGGGGAAAGCGTTTCTTGCTCGAATTTTGAGACACTTTCGCCAAGCCCGTTTAGTAATTTTGAATAATTTGCGCGACTACTCAATAAATCCAAAGCCTGTTGTCTACCCTCACCAGATGCAAGAGCTCCCAAAATTTCAGCTTCTCCCATAGGTATACCTACAGTTTCCGTAAATAATTTACTTCCACTTTGAAGCAATGCTCCTAAAACTTCTTCAGCTTGAGATCCGGGAAAAGGCTCATTCATAATATCTAAACCCAAAACCGAAGGTGAGTCTTTATAACGTGCTGCAATAACTTTCCACAGATTGATATAATGATCCTGAATGCCTAAACCATCTGATGCTGGCGTATTTGCCCAAAAGTTATCAAAAGCGTTATGAACAGCGGGACTAATAAAATAAGACAAGGCCCATATATCTCCTGTATGATGCGGAGCATCATTCGTTATTGTGGCCCATTCAGGTGCACCATCGCTGAACTGTTGACTGTAAAGATCCTGGTGCATATCAAGTATCAGATAGATACCATTATCTTCCGCCCATTTTACCCGTTTATCTATTTCGTTAAGATATTCCATGTTTATCACTCCTGGCTGTGGCTCAAGGCCATCCCATATAATCCCATAACGGATACAATTAAATCCCCAGGATTTAAATTGTTTAAAGAGCTTTTCATCATCAGCATTCAAGTATTTATCTTTGGTATTCTTATTCACATGATTAAGTCCGTTAAGAATAATTGTTCTCCCTTGCTGATCAACCACTTTTTCTCCTGAAATACGAAGAAAGTCTATTGTTGCCGATTGCATTTCCTGAATAGGTATGAAGCATAATGCCGATATAATACCCAAAGAGTAAATTCTGAGTTTCTTTTTAAGATTCATAGTCCCGCTTTTTATAGTTGACATAAAAATTATCGGTTGCTAATATATTCGTAACCGGATTATCAGCAACCGACAAGGGGCAAACGATATGTTATTTGGGACGAAAAGGACAAAAAATGGGTGAATACACATTATTTTGGGATATTTGGCCTCTTAATTTTGTCTCTTATATTCTTCAAAAAGCATCAGAAGATGCGCAGCTGACCAACTAAAATGTGGAGCTTTTAAGACTTCTCCTGTATGCGTACCATAATTTTCATGAATAGGAGATGATTCCTGAAGACCATTCAGACGATCAAAAACCTGCCTCAATGGTTAGATAAAGAAAAATTATTTCTAGAAGCACCTGCTTCCATATCCAATAACTCTCTCTATTCTCTAACACATCGCACAGTACTCGCTGACGAATAGAATATGCTTATCATTGATGGTTTGTTTGTTTTTGTATCTATACCTAAACCATGAGCAAGATTCTTTGAAGAGTCATGCTCTTCAGTAAGATACATAAAGGCCTGATCTCCAATTTCTCCATTAGAAGCCCTGCGATAGTTCTGTTTTTTCAATATAATGTCATTTTCAATAATAATTTCATTATCAGTATAAACTACATTCGGAATTTCCAAAAGGGAAATAAAAAAATCTTTAGAAGGCACTTTCCAGCCTTTAGGACAAGGATCAAACGTACTTTTCTTACTGGATTTTAGGTCTGACCATCCATAATCTGATCCTAACATTTCATTAGTCCATATATAAGAAGAAGGCGTTTGTAGTTTAACCCCATAAAGAGTCATTGGTGAAATTATAGAATTAGCTATCGTTACCTTTTGATCCTTAAATGTAATCGTCTGACCCGTTGTTATACTTGGAAATGGATCTTTTCTACCATATTGATAACATAATTGGCCTATCGATTGATTCGATGAAACAGGAATATTTCCCAAATTCCGATCCATTATTATTTGATTAGCAATACGATGAACTTTACCTCCCGGAACATCAAATGTAATAGCATCTCCGACAAGTCCAATATCATGATTTGGATTATAATCTGTAATCCAAATATGATAACTCCAGAGCAAAGGCTCATTACTATCTTGACTATTATTATTATTCAGATCTTTATAAATGCCAATCAAAGCATTACCTTGCTTATTTGATTTTAATTTAATAGCATAAGTGCCATCACCATACCCGTCTTTATCAATTTCAAGCAAACCTTCAACTTCTGTCCATAAAACTTTAGCTTTCCATATCTCTCCTTCAGAAATAGCATTAGAAAATTGAGAAGATTTTATATAGTATTGATTCTGATAATCTATAGGCAAATGGTAGATTATATTTCCATTTTTAGGATTAAGAATATATGAATTAGCTGATTCACTTACAATAATATCTTCAAAAGAGGGTATAACTGGATCTTCTGATCCTCCATCTTCGTCAGAATCGAAGCTAGTATCAACTGAAACATTTATAGTTGTAGAATTAGTGAGCAAAGCCCCACGAATGTTAGTACGATAATTCCGCTTTACAGGAATATTAGTACATTCAAAGGCATTGACTAGATCTTCTCCATTATAAAAATCAATTGAAAACTTATCAAGAATTGATTCTCCATCGACAGCAAAAATGTAGGACTCATGTATCAATACATCCTGAGTTTGATCTTTTGATACAAAAGATTGAATCTCAGTTTTAAAATTCCATGCAGTTTTACTTTCTCCATAAGTCTGACTATAAGCATCAAATGAATCAGGAGCTTGTAATTGGACTTTTGTAGAATTTGGTTTTTTAAAAACAGCATAACTATTCAAATCGGATGTATAGATACGTAATGCTGATGTAATTCGAGTTAAAGCAACTGAAATAATTTCACCAGAAGCATTGGAAGGGATATCGACCGTACTAGAGAAGGCATCTCTCAAATCAGCCCGACTAGAATATACGTCAGAAGCTCCTTTCACTTGGATACATTTTAATCCCTTAGATGTATCAAAATGGAGATCATGAATAAGTGACTCTGACTTTATTTGTTCTTTCAATACATAATCTGCCCAAAGAACAATTTTACAATTAGAACTACTAGGAGTCTCGATAGCTAAATCTAACTTATTCCCGTCAGCTATCTTTGTGAAACGTTTATAACAATCAGGACCAACATCCTCTTGAAAAACTTCAATGACAAAACGTAAACTGACACTCTCTTCCGATTCTCTGATTTTCTTTGTACTACTTGTTTCCGGTACTTTTAAACTTAACTGAATAACTTTAGAGTCAGTAACTAGATTTTCGAATTCACTTTGACACGAATAAAAAAATTGAAATAAAAAAAAGACAAAAGCAAAGCTTAGTTTTTTCATGATTTAGCTTTAAAAATTAATATTGTAATCTCCTTCAAAGTCAGGATTCACAATTATTCCTGATTCCTTAAACGAGGTTAGATAATTCGAACGAAAAATTACTGATTCATTCTTTGTATAAGAGATCTCAATAGGTCTGTAACTATTTTCCACTTCACTAGAGCACGAATTTTTCATGATATCGTAACGAACTCTTGTTTTTGAAGTATCCCCTTGAACAAATAAATAATCGAAAAATAATAGCTCATCATCAAGTTTTATCCATTTACTAAAAGTGTATCCCCTATTTGCCCGTATAGGCTCTTGACGAAGTATATTAAATGATGATAAATAATAATCCGGATAAGTAACTTTTAGAAGAATAGAATCCTGATCACTTTTACCCGTTTCTTCCAAATATTCACTCAAATCATTTACGAATATTTTATAATGTGCAAATGGTGAATGTAATTCAGTATTCAAAGTATCATCAATACTAATAGATTCATCAATAAGCAATATTCCTGTATATATTTCTTTACAAATTGTATCTATGGAAAAATTAGCTGAATCTATCTCAATATCTTTCAGAGAATGAATATTATATATTTTATTTTTCTGTTCGCTATCTATAAAATATAGTAGAAACAATATCTGAAATTCGGATTGGGGATTGATTCCAAATATATCTAAGAGATAGCTTTTTTTATTATTAAAAACTTCATCTATTCCCAATTGATACGATCCTCGGGAAATCAATTTATCTTTATCATAAACTTCATAAAGAAGCTCCATCTGATAATTTTTTATCAAATCAGAAACAATATGATCTTGCTGATCTGCTTCAGTTGTCTTCTTATTAAATAATAAATCTTTTGGAAATTCTAATGCTAACGTTATCTTCTTTTTGTCTTCATCAATAACCTGTATTTCAACGCATGCTGCCAGAAAAATAAAGTATAGAAGTAGAAATATACTTAGCATTTTCATTTGTTAATTTTGACACAAAAATAAACGATTAAATTAGAACTACAAACAAAATATCTGTTTTATTTAATTATATTTTAATTGGGTTTAAATTAATAGTCGGAATACTTTGCATTTAATTATCAGATCAATTGTCATAAGATAGAAAGCGATGAATTAATTCATCACCAAACTTTCAAGCGAAATAAGAGTCTTTATATAAACCTTATTAATTGCAAGTAAAAGGTTCAAGTAAAAAGTAAAACTAAAATAATTGAGCCAGATGAAATAAAAAATTAAATCAACAACCGAAAATATATTTTTTAGATAGAATAAAACATATTATGTATCAAAAGATAGATTGTTCAGCCATTATATCATATTTTCTTTCTGAAATAATTTTAGATTATTTATAAGTTCCTCAATGAGTTTTCAAGTAGATCATTGATGAAAATTTTCAGTTCGAGAGCAAAAGACTTATTCAATCACATAAAGATGAAGATAAGAAGTCTGCATTCGATTCATCAAGCGGTTTCCCGAAATTGGCAATTAGTTACAAAGGACAAACGGATCACAAAAGATTTTATCTCATTTCAAATTTCTAAAAAGATTTCTGGAGTACTTTCCAAAAGATGTTGGAAAGATTTTATGTATATATTATTAATAGATAAATTTTACACTATTATAAAAGATGTAAGCAGCCTAAGGAAAGAAAGTGTCGATAGACGCATAATAAAGAGTGTCAGATCTGAATTTATTATGCTCAGCTATACTGGTTTTATGGAATAATAAGATGAAATTGTTCAACAACAAAGCATTTATAACAAAAAAACTTATAAATCGGATTATGACATTATTTAAACTTCTTCAATAATAGAAGAATAGCTTCTGCTGAGTATTTCTATGCTCAAATTAAAGGTTTCAGAACTGATATTAGATGGATTCGGGAATAAAAATCTTCTTATTTAGATTATGCGTAATCCAATCTGACTTTTAATATTCTCACAACTTTTGACTTGCTCCACTAAATCCAGCAGCAGATTGAAAATCACACGTAATCTATTCTTTTCAACTTGATACTATAGCGAACTTACACACTCATGTATATATTTCTACTAATAACGACAAAAGCCCCTCAGCAACAGGCTGAAGAGCTCTTTAAAGACGGCGGCAACCTACTCTCCCACTATACGCAGTACCATCGGCGTTGTTGGGCTTAACTTCTCTGTTCGGAATGGAAAGAGGTGGAACCCCAACACTATAACCACCTGAATATCTTTAATCTTTGGTTA
>JBOFKE010000039.1:0-3213 GCA_051657185.1 Bacteroidales bacterium
TTTTATTTGACAATAAGAAAAAGTAAAGAAATATCTTATTTAGGCGGATTTTAATTGACGTATGTATATTTATTTGCCTAAATAGTATCGATTTGATATTTAGTAGATAATTTATCTCTTTTGGTACGAGTTTTGATTATAAAAAAATAACATAAAGACCGTGGCGTATTCCTCTATTATTGATGTCTCTTCCTAATCGAAAAAATAAATAATCCGTATCTGTAATTTTATTGACTTAAAGTAAGTTGTAATAGCCTGATATCTAATTAATTTCAGGCTCGAATTAGTGTGTAATACAGTTGTATTAATTTGTTAACTGTAGGTCGCGCAAAAATGCGGTGTACAGCGCACTTTTGTGCGACCTACTTCGCAATTTTGTGCGGTGTACATCGCACAAGTTATTTGTCAAAGATAAATAAGTAATTTGACTGCGGTACAGATTAATTTGACTGTATCGCAATTTAATTATAGGCGTCAAAATAAGGAATCAAGGAGTCGTATTAATAATATGTATTGGTAGCCGGGATCTGCTGTCTGGTATCTGTTTAAGAGCTTATGTGCTATTGATGTTTAGATATATGGATACAAAAAAAGGCTCCAAAAGGAGCCTTTAAATTCTTTGCCAAGAAAAAGATTAGATTCTTTGTCTTCTTTCTTTGATTCTTGCTTTTTTACCAGTAAGAGCACGTAGGTAGTACAATTTAGCACGACGAACTTTACCGTATTTGTTAACTGTAATGTTTTCGATGAATGGAGAGTCGATAGGGAAGATACGCTCAACACCTACGTTACCAGACATTTTACGAACTGTAAAACGTTTTTTGTCACCATGACCAACGATTTTGATAACATCACCACGGTAGTCCTGGATACGCTCTTTGTTACCCTCTTTAATTCTGTAAGATACAGTTACTGTGTCACCACTTCTGAAAGCAGGATGTTGTTTGCCTGAAGCAAATGATTCTTCAGCGATTTTAATAAAATCCATTTTCTTGCAATTTAAAATGTTAGTATTACGCAATTTAATAAGCCGCTATTGTCTTAACAGAGATTGCGAAAATCGGTGCAAATGTAGTGATTATAATTGATAATACCAATGATTGGAAGTTCTTTTTTAGATTAAAACACTTTAAGCGCAATGTTTGCAGCGGCTATAGCATCCGCTAAAGCGTGGTGATGATTTTTCAGATCATAGCCGCAATGTGCCGAGACTGTATTCAGACGATGATTAGGCAGAAAAGGATATTTCCGTCGTGCGGCTTTGCAAGTACAATAAAAGATATAATCAGGATAGCTCATATTATATAATTCATGAACCGCCTTTAAGCAGCCTTCGTCAAAAGGGCTGTTGTGAGCAATTAATGGTAAGCCGGAGATCTTCTCGCGGATTTCAGACCATACATCCGGAAATTCGGGTGCATCAACAGTGTCTTCAAAGCAAAGTCCGTGAACTTTCGTATTGAATGAAGAATAGAAATTCGGTCTTGGTTTAATCAATTCATAGATTTCGTCCGTAATAACACCTTCGTTAACGATTACGATACCAACACTGCAAACACTGTATCTTTTCATGTTTGCTGTCTCGAAATCAATAGCTGCAAAATTGTTTAAACTCATAATATGATTGATTTATAATTTACGAATATACAAATAATAAATAATATATCAGGTGTTTATTGATTATAAATGGCTGATAGTATTTGTAATAGATAACCAATAAATAGCATGTTTTGTTAGATGTTGTCCTTTTTTTTAAACAGAATTGTCTACATTCGTGTTAATGTAACTAAAAGACACAATTTATATGGAACATTTAAATCCGATGATATATGATCTGTCCATTATCTTGATATTGGCAGGTATAACTTCTGTATTGTTTAGAATAATGAAGCAGCCGGTTGTTTTAGGCTATATAGCAGTAGGGATGCTGGCAGGAAGTGGCTTCTTACCTTTTTTTTCGAATCTCAATGATATTCAGGTATGGGCCGAGATCGGCATTATCTTTTTACTCTTTACGTTAGGTTTAGAGTTTAGCTTTAAGAAATTAATGAAAGTAGGCAGTTCTGCAGTGATCGCAGCAATAGTTATCATTGCGGGAATGATGTCTACGGGTGTTTTTCTGGCAACATTTTATTTAAAATGGAATCTGATTAACTCTCTGTTCCTGGGAGGAATGTTATGTATGTCGTCCACGACAATAATCTACAAAGCCTTTAAGGATATGGGTGTTTTAAAGCGGGACTATACAACGCTGGTATTCGGAATATTAATTGTTGAGGATCTTTTTGCTATCGTTCTGATGGTTTTGCTATCGACCTTTGCTACACATCAAACTCTTGAAGGAACAGTTATTTTTGAAATTCTGTTGAAGTTGGTTTTCTTCTTGATTCTATGGTTTTTCGGAGGAATGTATATCGTGCCTACCTTACTTCGAAAGATTAAGAAATATCTGAATAATGAGATATTGTTGATAATATCAATTGCTCTATGCTTGTTTATGGTTGTGTTTGCTAATATTGTCGGATTTTCTTCTGCTTTGGGAGCGTTCATAATGGGTTCAATACTAACAGAAACCATTGAAGGTGAGTCGATCGAAAAAGTTACTTCATCCGTTAAAGATCTTTTTGGAGCAATATTTTTTGTGTCAGTGGGGATGATGGTAGATCCGGTTATACTGAAAAGTTATGGTGGATTAATTTTACTTTTATCAGGCATAGTGATAGTTGGACAATTCACGTTCTCTTCTTTAGGTATTTTACTTTCCGGGCAAAGGCTGGATACTGCAATTAAATCAGGGCTTAGTCTTACACAGATTGGTGAATTTGCATTTATATTAGCTACAGTCGGGATACAGCTTCAAGTGATTAAGCCGGAGTTGTATCCGATCGTAGTCGCCGTATCTGTAATTACGATATTTATGACTCCTTTTATAATGAAAAGTTCTGCGCATGTTCTGGGTTTTATACAACGAATCCTGCCTGAGAGGTGGCTTTTGTTTATTAGCAGATATTCATCGGGTGTAGATACCCAAAATACGGAGAACGAATGGAGAAGTTATTTAAGAGTTTATTTCAGACAGATTGCGGCATATTCCGTATTGACGATAGGTGTATTTTTTCTATGTAAAAAATATTTGTTTTCTGTATTAGAAAAATATCTGAACGGATTCTGGTTAGATATATCTGAATTGTTATTAGTCGTTATACCGATAGC
>JBOFKE010000040.1:0-1511 GCA_051657185.1 Bacteroidales bacterium
AATGGCAAGATTGATGTTGTAGCCACAGATCATGCACCTCATCTAATGGAGGAGAAACAAGGCTCCTGCCTGAAAGCAATGTCAGGAGGACCATTAGTACAGCATAGTCTGGTAGCGATGTTAAGAATGGCTCAGATGGGGTATTTTCCTGTTACAAAAGTTGTCGAAAAAATGTCTCATGCACCGGCTGAACTTTTCAGAATAGAAAAGCGTGGATACATACGTACAGGATATTTTGCTGATTTAGTACTTGTTGATCCGAATAAAGACTGGACTGTTACGAAAGACAATATTTTATATAAATGTGGTTGGTCTCCTTTTGAAGGTTATACATTTAAACATACGGTTGAGAAAACATTTGTGAATGGTAATTTGGTTTATAACAATGGTACATTCGATGACGTGTGTCATGGAAAAGAGCTAATATTCAAATAACTGTGAAACTTTTAGCTGTATTCGCGTGCATACTGTGGGGATCTGCTTTTGCGGGTGCAAAAATAGGATTCACTTTTATGCCACCTGTATTATTATCCGGGATGCGTTTTTCACTTGCCGGAATGTTGTTAGTACCATTTTTACTTCATAAGAAGGTTGAGATTCGTAAAACAATCGCTGCAAACTGGAGATTCATGCTACTCTTTGCGTTTACTCAGACGTTTATGCAATATGGTCTTTTCTTTATGGGACTAAACAAAGTTCCGGCAGCAACAGCAGCGATTATTATTGGGGCAGGTCCGCTTTTTGTTGCCATCATGGCCCATCTGACCATGCATGACGATAAAATGAATTTCAAGAAGATGGTAGCTATTCTACTAGGTATTTTTGGCGTTATCTTCATTAGTCTGAATAAAGGGGGATTAACTTCTGATAATCCGCAGTTTTATTTAGGAGTATTCCTGCTTTTGACCAGCAATCTGGTCGGAGGATATACAAATATTATGGTTGTAAAGCATCAGAAGCCCATTTCGCCAATATTACTTACATCCTTTGCTAATTTTACCGGAGGTGTAATGTTGTTAATAACAGGGCTATTTCTTGAAAAACTACCTCAGCAAACGTTGCCATTTGAGTTTTATGCCGCCTTAATTTGGCTGGCGATCATTCCGGCAGCAGGATTTTCAATCTGGTACACTCTTTTGCAAAAGCCGGGAGTGAAAGTCTCAGAGCTTAATATCTGGAAGTTTATAATACCTGTCACGGGTTGTATTCTAAGCTGGATTATTCTGCCGGATGAAAAACCTGATATGGAGTCCGTTATTGGAATATTATCTATCACACTAGCATTGCAAGTCTTTCAAATGCCTGAGAATATATGGAATAAGATACTTCGATTTGTCGGTATCAAAATCTAAACAAAGAGGTTATCTGATTTATTCGGATAACCTCTTTGATATTTAATGGAATAATCAATCCGAATATTTTCGATCATCAAATATTCAGATTATACTAAAATTCATATAGAGATAAGAACAAATAGGCAAGACAGATGTTAATATAATGTAGTTTATTAA
>JBOFKE010000041.1:0-2333 GCA_051657185.1 Bacteroidales bacterium
CAAGATATATCCGACAACCTGGTCAGACGTATCCACTGCAACTAAGCTCAGCGCAGGTATAAATTCAGCACTATTCCGCAAATTCCGAACTAAGATATGCTCCCGATGATCACTATGCGGATCATTTGCAAAAGCTTCGACTAAAAGACGATCTATTTGTTCGTAATCTGCTTTGGATTCCTGACGAATTATTATTTGCATATTCATTTTAATTTTTCTTCCCAATCAGCTTCTTTGAAACCGACCAGAACAAAATCCGGTGCTACAAGAATCGGACGTTTCACCAATTTACCTTCTGAAGCGAGTATATCCAACAACTCTTCTTCCGATGCTTTTTTAACCACATCTTTCAGTCCTAATTCTTTATAACGTACACCACTGGTATTAAAGAATTTATTGATCGGCAATCCACTTTTCGGAATCCACGCCCTCAATTCTTCTTTCGTTGGATTAATTGTAATAATATCACGTGATTCTACTTCAATTTCATTAGCCTTTAACCATTTCGACGCTTTCTGGCAGGTTCCGCATTTTGCGTATTGTATAAATAACGGTTTCATAATCAATTATATTTTATTCTCCAATAATAGTTGCAACAAGCCTTCTTCCCGAAGCTCTGTTTCTGAATTCACATAAGTAAATACCTTGCCACATACCCATGTTCAATTTCCCGGCAGTAATCGGAATTGTCAGATTTGCACCAATCAGGGAAGACTTGGCATGAGCCGGCATATCATCATCTCCTTCGTAAGTATGCTGATAATAAGATTCTCTTTCTTTTATCAACCGATTCATGATTTCGTTCAAATCAGTCTGTACCTCCGGATCGGCATTTTCATTTATGGACAATGCAGCCGAGGTGTGTTGAATAAAAAGATGAAGAACCCCGATGCGCGGTAAAGCGGGAAGTTTCTTTAATACTTCGGAAGTTACTAAGTGAAAACCTCTCCCTCGCGGTGCAAGCGAGAATTCTAATTGTTGAAACATAAACTTATTTTTAACAGACCTATTTTCACAAAGATAAAAATAAATCACGATGAGCAACCTCTTATTCTAATCTGTATCTATAAAATTAAACAATCTCTTCTTTATATGGGTTCTTCTTAAACTCAAAAATATAATCAATCAGTATATAGTTGAGACGCTTTTCCCTATCTTTGATAGCAATCTATAAATCAAAACTTGCGTTATGACACAAACTATACCTCAAACGGAATCCCACCCCTTAGAGCCTTTTTTACCTAAACATGCTAAGTTATTATTGCTCGGTAGCTTTCCTCCGCAATCACACCGCTGGTCTATGAATTTCTTCTATCCGAATTTTCAGAATGATATGTGGCGAATCATGGGATTGATCTTTTTCAACAACAAAGAACAATTTGTTGATAACGTTCATAAATCATTCAGAGAGAAGGAAGTTATCGATTTCTGCAATGACAAAGGTTTTGCGATATTCGACACTGCCACCTCCATCAAACGTCTAAAAGATAATGCATCGGATAAGTTCCTCGAAGTCGTTGAGCCAACCGACATCAAAGCACTTCTGGATAAGATCCCTCAATGTAAAGCTATTGTTACGACAGGTGAAAAAGCAACAGAAACACTTGCCGGGCTTTTTAATTGTGCTATGCCTAAAATTAGCGAATACACAGATCTTACATATAATAATCGCGTGATACGACTCTATCGGATGCCTTCATCGTCCAGAGCCTACCCGCTCGCTTTGTCTAAAAAGGCCGAAGTTTACGGTAATATGCTTAAAGAGTTGGGATATTAAATCCTGACTCTTTTATTTATATGCTCCTCTGCTTATCTCTCCTGATATCTCATCACAGATTGACCGTAAATAAAATAATTTACGGTCAATCTAATATTTTTCGCAGCCAAAACAAGTTTTTTTCTACTTGTAATAATATGTTAAACGTAGGTCGCACAAAATTGCGGTGTACATCGCACTTTTGTGCGACCTACTTCGCAATTTTGTGCGCTGTACACCGCACTGATTAATTTGGGTCACAAAAGAATTAAATCGCCCGCTTTATATATTAAATTCAGTGCATCCTAAATTAATTATACCGCGATATTTCACAGTAAATCACTATATTTACCACACAGAAACTATTTTGTGTACTTTTTCAGCAATCTGTTTATTTTTGATGACTTTAAATTTGTTTCCGGCACTTCATGAAAGACTATCAATCCGAGAAGAAAGCTTGAAAACACAAAAGCTGCAAAACATAACCGGACTTCGTAGAAAGCAAAATAAAGCAGGACAGTTTCCTGATTAACCCTATAAAACAAGAAAAATACTATGCCAATTAATTATCGACCTG
>JBOFKE010000042.1:0-10431 GCA_051657185.1 Bacteroidales bacterium
CCTTTCTTTAATTCTGCAGGAGTATAAGATTCTTTAATCAAAAACAGCCCGCTAAATAAATAGGACGGAAGAATCATTACTCCGGCTATTTCAATAGCAGCTAAGTAAACATGCTCGGATAAAACAACGATGAATACAAAAAACTGCATTAAAAGACTTGATGCAAAAAGTGAGTTTACGGGTGACTCATGTTTATTTTCTTTTTCGAATATGCGGGGAAGGATGTTTGCTTTGGCTGCGGTATAGGGTACTTCTGCGCATAGAATTGTCCAGGCGATCCATCCTCCGAGGATAGAAAATATAATACTGATAAGTACAAAAATAGCACCCCAATGTCCGACTGCTGCTTCTAATACATAAGGAACAGAAGGGTTTGGAAGCAGCGCTAATTCGGGTTGTCGTAAAATTCCATAAGATAATATACTTAGCATCAGATAGAGAAACAAAGCGAGAATGAAGCCAATTACCCCGGCTCTTCCTATGTCTTTGCGGTGTTTGGCTCTGCCTGAAACAACTACGGCACCTTCTACTCCGATAAAGCACCAGAGGGTTACAAGCATGGTGCTTCTTATTTGTTGTGTCAGACTTCCTAAGCCGAGATGTTTGCCCCAAAAATCCCAGGTCAGATTATCAGCTTTGAAGAATATCAATAAAATGGCAATGATGAGAATCAGTGACGTGAACTTCAATACAGATACGACTGCATTAATAACGGCAGCCTCTTTGATGCCCGAAGCGACAATGCCAAACATGCACCAGATGAGTATTGAGCTTAATAACCAGGTTTGCCAGCCATAGTTGAGTAATACGGGGAAGAAGAAACCCAGCGAATCGTTGAGCATAACGGCAAAGGCTACATTTCCCATGGCAGCACACAACCAGTAGCCCCAAGCAACGTTAAATCCGATATAGTTGCCGAAGCTTTCCCGGGCATACTGATATATACCCAAATTTAACTCGGGTCGTAAATCTGATAGGGTCTTGAAGGTGAGGACAAGAAACAGTACTCCGATTCCTGATATTA
The DNA here is from genome assembly GCA_051657185.1 of Bacteroidales bacterium. GTDB lineage: Bacteria > Bacteroidota > Bacteroidia > Bacteroidales > UBA7332 > UBA7332. Next base: position 1,025 of record JBOFKE010000042.1, read on the forward strand.
TCCAGGATATAATTGTAGCTCCCAATCCTGCACCGGCTGCCATGTTTTGAGGAATTGCGTAGATGCCTCCTCCGATCATCGAACTAAAAACAATAGCTGTAAGTCCGACCAAACCAAGTTTTCGACTTTCTTCAGTCATCTTCAATCTAGTTTCAAAGGTTTACATAATCTTTATGTTATAGAAAAAACATCTGATGAATTCTATTTGTTTTGATTTTCTGTTTTTATAAGGGGTGCGATCTGTTCCGGATTTGTTTTTTAATATATTTTCTTTCCGGATAAGTTGATGCTATTTGTTCAACCTTCTTTTTTATAGTAACTTTGTGTGTTACAATTAATGTCAGACGAATTGAGACTTAAACAAAATATATGCAACAATATCCCTCACAGCTGTTAGAGAAAGCTGTCAATGAATTTTCAAAACTTCCGGGAATCGGACGAAAAACGGCGTTGCGTTTGGTTCTGTTTTTATTACGCCAGGATCCGGAGATGGTTTTCGGATTTGGCAATACATTAATCGAGCTCAGACGCGATATTAAATATTGCGGGGTATGCCATACGATCTCTGATACAGATGTCTGCTCAATTTGCTCGGATACGAACCGTGAACAAGGGATCATCTGTGTCGTGGAGAATATAAAAGAGGTAATGGCTATCGAAAATACCCGCCAGTTTAAAGGATACTATCATGTTTTGGGTGGAGTTATTTCGCCGATGGACGGAGTGGGTCCGAATCATCTGCAAATTGACAGTCTGGTGAAAAGGGTTGAGTCCGGAGCGGTAAAGGAGGTTGTTTTAGCCTTGAGTACGACAATGGAGGGCGATACAACTAATTTTTATATTTATCGGAAGTTAGTACATACGGGTGTGACGATCAGTACGATTGCCCGGGGTGTTTCTATTGGCGATGAGATTGAATATACGGATGAGGTGACTTTGGGACGTTCAATCGCAAATCGTGTTTCATTTCAGGAAACGTTCAGAATCTGATAAATATACCAAATGTTTTAATAGATGTTTATATAGATATAATTTTCGTGACAATATACCTTATTTAAGCGTTTTTTTGTTAGTTTTAAACGCTTAAATAAGGTAAAAGTTAAATCGAATAAAAATAGAGTGGTTCTGACCGATTGTGAATGTGGGAAAGACGGGCTGTTGTGACGGATGTGCAGATCACCGGATGCAGGATAGAATTACGACGGGAAGAAAAGGAAAATTTGAACGAAGTATGAGAAAATGTTTGGGCTTTCAAAAAAATGATGTGCGAATACGGGCGTTAGAGCCGGAGGATTTAGGAAGTTTCTTGAGATGGGAAAATGACACTGAAATTTGGGGGTTCGGATCACAGATTCAACCATTATCACAATTTCTTGTACGTGAATATCTGAATCAATCTTTGAATGCAGATGTGATGAGTATGAAACAGGTTCGATTTGTGATAGAGTATAAAGGTGAAGTGGCAGGATGTATTGATTATTTTGATTATGATCCGCTGAATCGCCGGGCTTCAATGGGTATTCTTATTGATCAGGGTTTTAGAAATAAAGGAGTTGCATCTCATGCAATAGCCTTATTGATGGAGTATGGGTATAATTATCTGAATTTGCATCAGATTTATGTACATATTCCTTCTGATAATTTGCCTTCGATCAAATTGTTTGAATCATTGAATTTTCAATTTACGGGTGAATTAAAGGATTGGGTTTACCGCAGTGGAGCTTATCATCACGTGAAGTTGTTTCAATATATATTTAAATAACCGGATATGATTTAGATGCAGGATTGAAATAGTCGAAAATATTATCTTGTAAAACAGAAAAAGTATCTTATTGTGTTTTTAAAGTTATTTTATTGATTATTCGGGTATATAAATCATGTATTTATGTACTCAAATGATCTAAACTATTATTTTTGCATTTGGATTACCTTGTAGATTATAACTATGAATAAAAGAAATACCCAAATTATTATTGGTGTTTTAGTTGTTTTGCTTGTGGCCGGATTAGGCTATATCCTAAAACAGCAATCAACCATTTCGGACATGTCTCAACAATTCGATATACAAAAAGAGGAGTTGGAGCAGGAGTATGAACAATTGGCAGTTCAGTATGAAGGATATAATAGCTTAAGTGTTAAGAATGATTCTTTGATTGATTTGCTGGATAATGAAAAAGTGAAGGTTCAGCGTTTACTCGAAGAGTTGAAGACGGTGAAAGCAACGAATGCCCGCCGTATCAATGAGCTGAAAAAAGAGTTGAGTACCTTACGTGCAATTATGCGTAGTTACGTTATTCAGATTGACTCGTTGAATCAGGCTAATGCTCAGCTCCGTAAGGAAAATGCAGACGTAAGATCTAAATATTCTGCGGCGACACAGACTGTTTCTCAGTTGTCCAGAGAAAAAGAACGGTTGACAGAGAAGGTTGATCTGGCCTCACAATTGAATGCTGTGAATATAGCAGCTGCAGCAATTGATAAAAGAGGGAAGGCTACTCCGCGCATAAATCGTGCAACAGATATTAAAATAACATTTACATTGGCTCGTAACATAACCACGAAAGTTGGTGAAAAATACGTATATGCACGTATTACGAAGCCTGATGGCGATGTGTTGATTAAAAACAGAGGAGATATCTTTAAGTTTGAGAATAAAGAGATCGCTTTTTCTTGTCGTAAAATGATTGAGTTTACGGGTGAAGAGCAGGATGTTACATTATACTGGAATATTGAAGAGTTTTTATATCCGGGAGATTATCGTGTGACTCTGTTCTGTGATGGTAATGAAATAGGAAATGCTTCATTCTCGATGAAGAAATAAGCATTCGAAATAATAACAAAAAGAAGGCTGTCTGTAAGCGTGTTGCTTAGAAGACAGCCTTTTTTTTGTTTAGTTATTGATGTTGTCCGATTAGTTTAACAAGATGATCAGCAGAGATAACCCCTGAATGTCTCCAAACGACTTCACCTTTTTTGAAAAGTAGCAGTGTAGGCACAGATTGAATGCGATAGTTAAGAGATAATTCCTCGTTTTTATCGACATCGATTTTAATAACTGTAGCTTTATCTCCGATCTTTGTTTTAAACTCTTCGAGTATCGGAGACATCATTTTACATGGACCGCACCATGTAGCAAAGAAATCGACTAATGTTAGTCCTTCGCCATTGATTATTTCTTGAAACTTATCCATAATTCAAAAATTTAGATTAGTTCGATATGTGAAATTTGTTTTTTTATACAACAATGAATTCTCCGTAATAGTTTTGAGATAAAAAATTATTTATAGATGGTTTCCTTAAATATACTTTTACGAGATAGTTTTCTTTCTGCAAATCAGTAATAAATAGCTCTTTTTTTTATAAGTTTGTAGCGTGAATTAAATAGGAGAAGTGTGTTCTGAAATGAAGAGCTGTATGTGCTCATTCTGAAAGAATCGGTTCGCTTCTCTTAGTGTAAATGAATTGATAATTAAAAAGATATATACCTATGAAATTTGTAGTTTCAAGCAGCGATTTTTTGGCACATTTGCAAACAATTGGACGGGTAATTAACAGTAAGAATACGATACCTATCTTAGATAGTTTCTTATTTACGCTGGATGAGGGTGTATTGACTGTCAGAGCTTCTGACGGAGAAACAACATTAGAGACCTCTTTGCGTGTAGCTGATGCGGAAGGTAGCGGTTTATTCGCTATTCCTGCGAAAATGTTGCTTGATCCGATCAGAGAGCTACCGGAGCAACCATTAGTTTTTGAAATTAATGATACGAATCTGGAGGTGTTTATTTTCTTCCAGAACGGACGTTACAACTTAATCGGACAAAGTGGCGAAACTTATCCTCAGGCTCCGGCTTTAGGTGAGAATAATCTGAGTCTGAATATGGATGTGGATATTCTGTTGAGCGGTGTTACTAAAACTCTTTTTGCAACGGCAGATGATGAGTTACGTCCGGTAATGAATGGTATCTTTTTTGATATTGAGCAGGATTGCCTGACTTTTGTAGCATCGGATAGCCATAAATTGGTTCGCTGTAAAAACTTTTCTATCAAATCGGTAGTTAAATCGTCATTCATATTGCCGAAAAAACCGGCGAATATGTTGAAAAATATTTTGCCTAAAGAGGACGGTAATGTAGCTATTCAATTTGATGATCGCAATGCATACTTTACATTCTCGACTTATCGTATGATTTGCCGTTTGATCGAAGGTCGTTTCCCGAATTACAATGCCGTTATTCCTCAATCGTCTCCATTCAAACTGATTGTTGACCGCCAGGGATTAATCGCAGCACTTCGTCGTGTATCACACTTCTCGAATCAGGCGAGCAATCTGATCAAACTTCAGATATCAGAGGGTCAGATTGTTATTTCGGCTCAGGATATTGATTTCTCTACAGCAGCTGAAGAGAAAATCATGTGTCAGTATAGCGATAAGCCAATAAATATCGGATTCAAATCATCATTCCTGATTGAAATCCTGAATAATATAAATTCAACAGAAGTTTGTCTGGAGTTGACAGATTCATCCCGTGCGGGTGTTTTGACTCCACTGGAACAAGATGCAGATGCAGATCTATTGATGTTGCTTATGCCAATGATGTTGAATGACTAAAAATTAAACTTATGGAGTTAAATCTAAAAAATCCGATCATCTTTTTTGATCTGGAGGCTACAGGTATAAATATAACATCGGATCGTATTGTAGAAATCTGTTATGTGAAAGTATTTCCTAACGGAGATCAGGAGATTAAAACCAGACGTTTAAATCCTGAAATGCCTATTCCGGCTGAAGCAGCAGCGATTCATGGAATAACGGATGAGATGGTCGCAGATTGTCCGACATTCAAATCGATAGCTAAGAGTTTAGCTCAGCAAATAGAAGGATGTGACTTAGCAGGTTATAATTCAAATCGTTTTGATATTCCTCTTTTGATGGAAGAATTCCTGAGAGCCGGAGTGGATATTGATCTAAGCAAACGCAAGTTTATAGATGTGCAAACGATTTTCCATAAAATGGAACAGCGTACATTATCGGCAGCCTATAAGTTTTATTGTGAGAAAGAATTAGTGGATGCGCACAGTGCAGAAGCTGATACGATTGCAACCTATGAGATATTGAAAGCGCAATTGGATAAATATCCGGATTTGCAAAACGATATGGCTTATTTAGCTGATTTCTCGCGTCAGAACCGAAATGTGGATTTCGCCGGCAGAATCGTCTTAAATGATGATGATGTAGAGGTCTTCAATTTTGGGAAGTACAGAGGGAAACCGGTAGTTGAAGTTCTGAAGGGTGATCCCGGATATTACGGATGGATGATGCAGGGTGATTTTGCTTTGCATACCAAAAAGATTTTGACTAATATTAAATTACGCGAGTTTAGTAAATAAAAAAGAAATCTGATTACAAGTTATAGATATGTCTTCTTCATTTCGGAATAAGAGTCTGTAACTTGTAATTTCTTTATAAGGATTATGCTTAAAGGTAAGAATATTTTATTAGGCGTAACCGGAAGTATTGCAGCTTATAAAGCAGCGCATTTAATTCGTCTTCTGGTAAAAAAAGGTGCAACGGTGCAGGCTTTAATGACTCCTGCCGGTAAGGAGTTTATCACTCCGCTAACTTTATCAACCTTGACAGGGCGTCCTGTGTACAGTGATTTCTTTTCAGAAAAAGATGGACGATGGCATAGTCATGTAAGTCTCGGATTATGGGCTGATGCGATGCTGATTGCTCCGGCAACGGCATCGACCATGGGTAAGATGGCTCATGGAATTGCAGATAATCTTTTAGTGACTTGCTATATGTCTTGTAAAGCACCGGTATTTATAGCCCCTGCAATGGACCTGGATATGTATGCTCATCCATCAACTCATGCTAATTTGGATTTGTTACGCTCGTTTGGTAATTATATTATCGAACCTGCAGCAGGAGAGCTGGCAAGCGGATTAGTAGGAAAAGGGCGAATGGATGAACCTGAAAATATTGTGGCTTATCTGGAAAACTATTTTGCGTCTAAACAGGATCTGAACGGAAAAAAAATAGTGATAACTGCCGGGCCTACTTACGAAAAGATTGATCCGGTAAGGTTTATCGGTAACTATTCTTCCGGTAAAATGGGCTTTGCTTTAGCTGAGACATGTGCCGATGCCGGTGCGGATGTAACGCTGATAGCAGGACCTGTAGATATAAAAACGATTAATCCGTCCATCAAACGTATTGATGTGGAGTCTGCTTCACAAATGTACGAGGCTACAATGTCAGAAACCACTGATGCCAATGCAGTCATTCTTTGTGCAGCTGTTGCTGATTTTACACCTGTAGATCGTGCAGACGAGAAAATCAAGCGCGAAAAAGAGGATATGACGATTACATTAAAACCGACTCAGGATATTGCTGCTGCAGTAGGAGCAAACAAAAAAGAAGGTCAGGTTTTGGTCGGTTTTGCTTTGGAAACGCAAAATGAACAAAATAATGCGCTGGCAAAACTGGAGAAAAAGAATTTAGATTTTATCGTTTTAAATTCGTTGAGAACTCCGGGTGCCGGTTTTAAAGTAGATACAAACCAAGTGACTATTATTGAGCGTAATGGTAATCAGACTGCTTTTGAGTTGAAGTCTAAACAATCTGTGGCACAAGATATTGTTTCGGTACTTAAATCGTATTTGATAAAATAGGCAGGTTAGATAGATACTTAACCGGGAAGTGTGGAATGTAACTAATACAGACCAGAATCAGAAGTGTAATTACTGTTTTGATTCTTTACGCGCAAATGAATAATGACCTATGATTAAATCATTATATATACGCAACTTTGCATTAATTGATTCTTTAGAGATCGAATTTAGAAAAGGATTTACCACAATCACGGGTGAAACCGGAGCCGGTAAATCAATTATTCTGGGTGCGCTGTCGCTTATTCTGGGACAACGAGCCGATTCGAGATCGATAAAGAATGGAGAACTAAAAAGTGTAATCGAAGGATCTTTTGATATTTCTGCTTATTCACTGGAAAGTTTTTTTCAATCGAATGAGATTGATTATGATGCTTCGCATTGTATTTTACGCCGGGAATTGCTGCCGGGAGGAAAATCAAGAGCTTTTGTGAATGATACTCCGGTTAATCTGAATCAACTGAAAGAGTTAGCGGTTCAGTTAATTGATATACACTCGCAACATCAGAATCTCTTACTATCGGATGCTTTGTATCAGTTGAGAGTTCTCGATACTTTGGCCGGATCACTGAATGATCTGTCTGCATATCAGGATTTATACAGACACTATAAATCAAAAAAAAGAGCCCTGAATAAACTCAAAGAGAATTTAGCAAAAAATCGTCAGGAAGAAGATTATTTGCGTTTTCAATTTGAGCAACTTGATCAGGCTGATCTGAAAGAGAACGAGCAAGAGCTCTTAGAGCAGGAGCTTGACTCTTTAACGCATGCCGAGGAAATCAAAGGTGGTCTGTTTAAGATTAATCAGATTCTATCAGGAGATGAAGGAGGTGTCGTGTCTTATCTCAAAGAATGTATTACTACAGCAGCTTCTCTGCAACGGGTTTATCCGCGTATCAATGATCTGTATGAAAGATTACAAAGTAATCTGATTGATTTGAAGGATATAGCCGCAGAAGCCGAGTCGAATGCCGAACATATAGAATACGATCCGGAAAGACAGATCTGGATACAAAGCCGATTGGATACAATCTATTCTTTGCAGCAAAAGCATCATGTCAATACAGTTGAAGAGCTTATAACCATTTGCTCGGAACTGGATGAGCGTTTGCAGGCAATAGATAATTCAGATGAAGATGTTCAGCAACTCGAAAAAGAAGTTGAAGCTTTATATAAACAGGTTCTGACTGCAGCAAATGATTTGAGCCTGAAACGAAAAGAAGCAGCTTCAGGTGTTTCTATTGAGCTGACAAGACGTTTGGTCTATTTAGGAATGCCGAATGTGAAGGTCGAACTGGAGTTTAAAACACATGCCCAACCCGATGAATTTGGTGCGGAGTCAGTTGCCTTTTTGTTTTCTGCAAATAAAAACATGCCTTTACTGCCTATTGCCGAAATTGCTTCAGGAGGAGAAATTTCGCGAGTGATGTTAAGTCTGAAAGCAATGATTGCAAGTGCGACAGCATTGCCAACGATCATCTTTGATGAAATCGATACAGGGGTGAGCGGCGAAATTGCAGATAAAATGGGAGAGATCATGGTTGAATTATCGGATTATCTGCAAGTAATGAGCATTACCCATTTGCCTCAGATTGCGGCAAAAGGACATACCCAGTTTAAGGTATATAAAACAGACACGGAAGATTCGACAACTACGCATCTGAGAAGATTGGAAGAGTCTGAACGTGTTGATGAAATTGCCCGGATGCTAAGCGGAGCTACAATTGTAGAATCGGCATTGATGCATGCACGGGAAATGTTGAAAAAATAGTAAAACAGACAGGGATTAAATCCCAAAGAATTATATGGAAAAAAATGATTTTATTTTCGGCATTCGTGCCGTGATTGAGGCAATCAATGCCGGAAAAGAAGTTGATCGTATTTTGTGTAAACGTGATTTGCAGGGTGATATTGCAAAGGAATTGTTCACTGCCTTAAAAGGTACGGATATTCATGTTCAACGTGTTCCAATGGAGAGATTGAACCGTATCACAATGAAAAATCACCAGGGTGTGATCGCTTTTATTTCACCGATTGCGTATGAGAAACTGGAGCATGTCGTTCCGTTTTTATACGAAGAAGGTAAAAATCCATTCATCGTTGTATTGGATGGTTTGACAGATGTTCGTAATTTTGGTGCTATTGCCCGTACATGTGAATGTGCAGGTGTGGATGCAATTGTTATTCCTCAGAAAAACAGTGTGTCTGTAAATGCAGATGCAATTAAAACCTCTGCAGGAGCTTTAATGCGTATTCCGGTATGTCGTGAAACTTCGATTAAGGCTGCTTTGACTTTCTTGCAGCAGTCAGGTGTAAAGCTTGTTGCAGCATCAGAGAAAGCTAGCATTAACTACACAGAAGCAGACTTTACTGCTCCTACAGCAATCGTAATGGGTTCTGAAGATATGGGAGTTTCAAGCGAATGCTTGCGTATGTGTGATGAAATGGTATCTATTCCTCAGTTCGGACAAATCGGATCATTGAATGTTTCGGTTGCTGCCGGAGTAATGGTTTACGAGGTGATTCGTCAGAGAGGTTTGTAACCGTTTGACGTATCCGTTGAATTTATTGAAATGTAAAAAGGGACTTCTAAAGATTGAGCCCTAAATCTATAAACGAAACACAAGAAAGAAAATGAAAGAAGTAATTTCAAGCAAAAATGCACCTGCTGCAATTGGTCCTTACAGTCAGGCTATCAAAACCGGAAATATGATTTTTGTATCCGGTCAACT
>JBOFKE010000043.1:0-4283 GCA_051657185.1 Bacteroidales bacterium
AAATGGTTTGAAGAGGAAGGGCTGTATAATCTCACATTAAATCACGCAAGGTTAAACGGTTAAAAGAAACCGCCGTGTGCGAGAGCATGCACGGTGGTGTGAGAGGGCGGGGGAGTAATCCCCCTACCTACTCGATTATTCAGGGATTAATGCAAAGTAGTCATCGTTACGTTATGCTGTAAATCGCATAATAACTGGTATTTTGCCATAAACTTATCAACGTCATCCAGGCTGTTGATGGTTGTATGATCAGGATTTTCTTCCCAATGCGTTTTGAAGAAATCAAGTTTGCGATCGTTGGTCATATTTTCAACATCGAGATGAGTATAACTCTCAAATTGAATATACTTAACCTCATAGTGCCCGTTTTCAGTAGCTTTTACTAAAGCGACAAAAATATTCCGTATCATAAAAATACTATTTAAAGGTGAATAACTATGGGGTAACGCTTACTATCATAATTGAGTGAATAGTATGAGTTATACCTTTATTATATAATGATTTATGTAAGTATATTGTTCGGCAAAGTAAAGTTTTTTTATAGAGGAAAGGGCAAAAAAAAAGCTGCAAGAAAACTTGCAGCTCAATAAAAAAAGTAATTGATTTTCTCTTCTTAGATCTTCATCTGAGCCAGCTCTTTAGCGGTGATGTTTTTTGCAACAATAACACCTTCAGGACTAATGAGGTAATTGATTAATTTCCCCTTAGGAGCAAACTCAGCTAACAATTTTTCTCTTTGATCGACATTTGGAATCCAAACATTTTCATTCGGAATCTGATCCAAACGTATTGTCTCTGAACTAATTTCTGAATAAGGATCCATTGAAACAGACAGAAATTTAATTTTTGAGTTTTTCCGATAAAGAGAATTACACAATTGAGCGTTTTTCATTCGGGATTCAGCATCATAGGCTGCCCAGAATTGAACTAACACATATTCACCATTCGGGTTACTAAGCAGGTTTTCCGGTGCGTTTTTGACCAACTTAGTCATATCGGGAAATGAACTACCCGGTGAAATGCCAACGCCTGGTTGTGCATCTTTGTGTACAAACGAGGATGCAATTAAGACAGACAAACAAATTGCGACGAGTGTAACAAAGATTACTTTTGTTTTATACATAAAGAAATGTTTTGGTTTGACAATAAGGACTGAACAAAGACAAAGTTCAAAGTCCCCCGCAGAGTTTCTGCAGTTGAAAAACAGGTGTTTATATCACTTTATAATCCTTGTTTTCCTTCCCAAATCGGTGCAAATATATAATTAATTTCACTCAAAACCTAATCTGAGTGTTATAAATAGTTGAATTGTAATTAATTGTGTGTAATATATATATTCCGCTGAGATGCAGAAAAAGGAGAAGCTCTCGGAAGACCTATGGGCTCTATATAAGGAGTATATGTGTTAAAAACTATATATTTTTTAGTTCAGGTTTGTTTTATCGATTTAACTTATCGAAATTTGCCGAACTCAATAAACATTAAAGTATATTCTTATGGCATGTATTGGTACACCTATGTCCCCGACTGCGAAAAAAGTAGTTTTGTGTGGATCTGGCGAATTGGGAAAAGAATTTGTTATAGAGCTACAACGTTATGGCGTTGAAGTGATCGCTTTAGACAAATACGAGAATGCTCCTGCAATGCAGGTTGCGCATCGTTCGTATGTAGTATCTATGTTGGACGGAAAACGTCTGAGAGAAATTATCGAATTTGAAAAGCCTGATTATATTGTTCCTGAAGTAGAAGCAATAGCAACTGATACATTAATAGAATTAGAAAAAGAGGGTTACAATGTGATTCCTACGGCTCAGGCAACTTATCTGACAATGAATCGTGAAGGAATACGTCGTCTGGCAGCAGAGGAACTGGGGGTGAAGACTTCACCATACAAGTTTGCTGCAACTTACGAAGAGTTTAAAGCCGCGATTGATAAGATCGGTATGCCTTGTGTAGTTAAACCTATCATGAGCTCTTCCGGACACGGACAGAGTGTAGTGAAAACAGCAGATGATGTTGACGTAGCATGGACGTATGCTCAGGAAGGCGGACGTGCCGGTGCCGGGAAAGTGATTGTAGAAGGTTTTGTGAATTTCGATTATGAAATAACTCTTTTAACCGTTCGTCATTGTGCCGGAACATCTTTTGTAGAACCAATCGGTCACAGACAGGAGAATGGTGATTATCGTGAATCATGGCAACCTCAGGCGATGTCTGAACTAGCACGTAAGAAATCTGAAGAGATTGCAGAGAAAGTAACCACTGCTTTGGGCGGTTACGGACTTTTCGGCGTGGAGTTATTTATTAAAGGCGATGAGGTGATCTTTAGTGAAGTTTCGCCAAGACCTCATGATACAGGAATGGTTACGATGATATCTCAGGATTTGTCGCAATTTGCATTACACGCAAGAGCCATTCTAGGTTTGCCTGTCCCAAATATTGAATTTCACGGACCATCAGCATCACGGGCTATTGTAGTAGACGGATGTTCAGACAAGGTTCAGTTTTGTCACTTAGAGCAAGTTCTGGCAGAACCGAATACGCAAATCCGTTTGTTTGGTAAACCTGAAGTGAACGGACACAGACGTATGGCTGTTATATTGGCAAGAGGAGGATCCGTAGAAGAAGCTCGTGCAAAAACAGGCAGAGCAGCCGATAAATTAGAAATCAAATTGTAAAAAGAAACAGAGATAATATTTTCGCTCAGAAAACGTATTCATCTAACTGTTCCATATATCTATAAGCTTTAAAAATACGAATACTATGAGTAAGCACAGACGTAGATCAACTAAGCATATAATCAATAAGTCGCTTGAATATACAGGGGCTCAGATATCAGATTCAGATCTGATATTAGTTGATTATAAAGAAGATTATGCTAAAATTTCGATTTTTGATGATGCTTCCAAAATGTTTCATTCGATCGATCCCGAAGCGAACCATTGGGTAAGAATCTGGGGTATATCGGATACATTAGATGTTGAGTCTGTAGGAAAGTACTTCGGATTACATTATGTGGAAATGCAGGATATCCTGATTCCTCAGCATATAGTAAAGGTTCAGGATAGTAATACACATATATCTGCGATATTGAATCTGCTGGTTCCTGATGGAAATGGTGATTTGCAGCAGGAGCGTCTGGCGCTTGTCTTCGGGAAAAACTTTATTCTGTCTTTCCAGGAAAAAAAAGAATCCTATTTCTCCGAAGTAGCAATGGCTTTGCAGGATAATATCGGAAATATCCGTAACCGGAAGTCTGATTATATTTTCTGTCTGCTGATGAATCTGATTTTAGATAAATACGTAGAATTGATTTCGGATATAGAGGAAAATTTAGAGAATCTGGAGGACGACTTACTGGAGTCTATTTCGACCGACGACAGAAAAGAAGAGATACAAAAATACCGACGACAGCAGCAACAACTGCGTAAGGCAATTATTCCGCTTAAGGAAGCGTTGATTCGGTTGTCTAAATGTGACTCAGATCTCATTATGCCGAATGTTCGTATTTATTTCGGAGATTTAGCTGACAGAGCCCATTTTCTGGTAGAATCTTTAGAGAATATGCGGGAAATGGTGATGGGGTTGATGGATCTTTATCTGGCGAACAATGATCTCAGAATGAATGAGATTATGAAACGTCTGACTGTGGTTTCAACAATATTTATCCCTCTGACTTTTTTAGCAGGTATATGGGGTATGAATTTCGAAATAATGCCAGAAACGAAATTTAAATACGGATATTTTGCGGCTCTGACCACAATGATAATTGTTGCGGTATCAGTGTGGGTATATTTGAAGAGACGAAAATGGTATGATTAAAAGAAAGCTGTGTAATAACTCTTATATGAGTTTTTACACAGCTTTTTTATAAGATTAAACGATAATACCGCTGCCTAAGCATCGTTTGGCATCATTGTCATAAATGACTCCGAATTGACCGGGAGCGATACCCATGATCGGATTATCTGACTGGATATGGATTAATCCGTTATCTTCCTGGCGAATAATACCGTTTGTGAACTCAGGAGTGTGGCGTATCTTGAATTTGATTTCATGACCGTCCTTCAGATTTTCAAAAGGATTATGACTGATGAATTTGAATCCATGAAGTCTTAATTCGTTTTCGCTGATGACAGAGCTAAAATTATCGGCATGCGAAACGTAAATGATATTTTCGTCTATGTCCTTTTTAATGACAAACCAAGGTCCGCCGTGCAATCCGATACCTTTGCGCTGACCGATCGTGTAGAACCAATATCCATTATGAGTACCTAAGATTT
>JBOFKE010000044.1:0-3609 GCA_051657185.1 Bacteroidales bacterium
ATCTGCAACCATCTGCAACACGACAAACACTTATTAATCAAACACTTACTACACATGTTGCAGATGTTGCAGATAAAACAGAAAAAAAAATCTATTTTAGATTGACCAAATAAACAGTCCCTGTCCGGATTCTTTTGTCTATAAATCCATGCTTTTTTAATATTCTACCAAAAGCGGACAGTCCTTTATTGCCCAACTTCATCTTACTCTCTTTCTGAATATACAGAAAAATTTCGGTAGGACTCATCCACTCACCTTGCCCCTCTTTACCCGGAACCTCGAAGTAGTGCAACAATAAATTTTCTTCGATGGTTAACTGATTGAATGCTTGATTTCGGTCAGTTGTCTGTTTTGCATGTTCAACATCAAACCAATAGGTTTCGCCTCTGTTTAATGCAGCTACTGCTTGTGCGTACAATTGCGGATAATCAATAACAGCCTCATTATTTACCCGGCCCGTAATCTTCGAACAAAGATATCTGCGCGAACCTGTAGGGTCACTCAATATATCTTCGTTATTGCAAGTCGCAACGAATGAGCTGTAACGTCGATTCATCTTCGTTGTCGTTTCGAACGGTTTTCGTACATTCACAACAGGTTTCTGAATTACATGTTTCAAAAAACTCTGATACGAGGAGCTTACCGAATCGAACTCATCTATATTTATAAGCAAATAACGAGTCAGGCAAAGCATCGCTTCCTGTTTCTTGGTAAAATCAATAGAGTCTGTATAATAAACCTGCAATTCGGGTGGTAAGATACGTTTACAGAATGTGGATTTACCGCAAGCCTGCTCCCCGATCAACAACGGCAATGTACTATTTCCATGCATTTTATTTTTTTGTTGCCATCCTGCCACCATACCTAAAAACCAGGTGTAGAAATTGGATTGCCAGATTTCGGCATCCTCGACAGGCACTGTTGCTGCCAATGTCCGGATATGGTCTTTGCCATCCCATTCGGGCAGTGTCTTAAGAAAAAAGTCAATCGGGTTGTAGTCAGGTATATCTGCCGAATTAATAAAGCGTTTAACGTCACGATCCCAAACATCCAATCCTTCTTTACGTGCTGCCCGTATCATTGAATTCAGAATACGATCAGTCACTAAGGAAAATTTACCGTATGGCAATGCACGACTCCGGTATTCCACACCATTCGTCAGCTCATTAAAACGAAAATCAAAGCGTCTTTTAAAGAAGTGATCCAATCCGAAAGCCAGTTGCTGGCAAGCTTTCAGAGCACTTTTCGACCCAAACAATTTTGTTACTTCATAGACCGATCTGAAAACATCGCGTACTTCCTGTTCGCAGGGCTTCAAATCTTCCTGAAGCAATGTTTTATAAACAGCTGTTTCTTCCTCTATCCCTGCCTTAAAACAATTCTGCGCCAACAACGCTAAATATGCGTATCGAAGTAGCGGGAAATCGTTCTGCGTCTCTTTATTGAGTTGCTCAAGCGTGTTCTTCACGCATGCACTGTATTCAAGCATCAATCGCTGTTCGTAGCTTCTGCCTGCCAGAATATTGTCAAGCGTTTTGCCTTTATCTTCGGAAGAAGGCTTCCAGCTTCGCTGACCGGACTGATGATCAATAATGACAGGTACTGCATACGGATTGTAAATCAGATCGGGATCCAGCGATAAACGACAAGCACAATCAGGTGATTCTGTTCTGATTGTAACGGTATGATCTAGTTGCATCTCAAAATAATCCAACGCTTTCATGCATGCCGATTCGTGAAAAGTATTAATTTGTTGTTCTTCTATCGGAAGCGACCCGTCAGGCAATGAAAACCTCACCAGAAATTTTACGCTTAATCCGCTCAGTCCGATAAATGCCAGAGATACCGAAGGGAGTTTCCCTACATAATTTCGCACTTGCTCGGCTTCTTCCCACGACTTTAATCGATTGACTTCCAACAAGACTTGTCCGGTGTATTTGTCTAGCGTCTGTTTTCCCGATTTATTTCGATATACACCACTGAATAGCAGGTAGGGTATTTTAGACAGATAGGGTTCGGGAAGTTTATCTCTTTCTATACGGGGTGTTGCTCTTAATTCCCGGATTCCATAAGTTCCTTTTTCGGTTTTCAACAAGGTTAACAACGATTCTTCATCTAGTATTTTACGTCCCTTCAGACTTGGATATACCAAGGTTAAATTCATAGTTCTCAAACAGTTTATATATCCTCAAATATACAAAATTCGTGCCGCAAAGTCAAGTTTTTCAAAGCTTATTTTAAGCTTATATCAGATATAATAATGCTATTAACCCGCTAAAAGTGTCGAACACAGTCGAAACTTTTATTGTTTTTACTAAAAGTGTCGAGTATAGTCGAAACTTTTACCATTTTCGCCAAAAGTGTCGAGTACAGTCGAAACTTTTACTATTTTTGCTAAAAGTGTCGAGTACAGTCGAAACTTTTAATTAATATAATATTAGACCGATCAGTTATGAATACTAAGTTTGAAATATTAGCAAAATATAATTTCTGGAATAATCAGACTATTCCTTTAGGGTTCGTACGTACCAATTACACCGAGAAGATATATTTATACGGTAAAGAAAGCCGATTGGTCAAGGTTCTTGTCGGACAGAGAAGAGTAGGCAAAAGCTATATTCTTCGACAGCTTGCATCAAAATTAATTGACAATGGTGTTCCGAGAGAAAATATATTATTCATTAATTGCGAGTTGGCTGCATTCTCATTCATTCGTACAGCAGCCGATTTAGATGATTTGGTTAACCTCTATAAAGAGGAACTTCATCCCCGTGGACGTATTTATCTGTTTATAGATGAAATTCAGAATATCGAGGGATGGGAGCAAATAGTGAATTCCTATTCACAAGACTATGTCGAGAACTATGATCTATTTATCAGCGGCTCAAACTCCAGAATGTTGTCAGGTGAATTAGCAACCTATTTGTCCGGTCGCTATGTCACATTTGAAGTTTACCCATTCAGCTACGATGAGTATTGTGACATGATCGGAAAAGAGCTGAACAAATCCAGCTATATGGATTATATACAAAGTGGAGGTTTGCCCGAACTGTTTGTCCTTCCGGAACAAGAATCTAAGATAAATTATATATCTGCAATAAAAGACACGGTCTTACTTAGAGATATTATACAAAGACATAACATTAAAGATTCAAGACTATTGGAAGATATTTTTGTGTATCTTATCAATAATGCCTCAAACCTCTTATCAGTCCGCAATATTACAAATTACTTCAAGTCGGTTGGGCGCAAGACAAGCTATGATACCGTATCCACCTATATTGGTTATATTGAAAATACCTATCTTATACATCGTGTTGAGCGGTACAATATAAGGGGAAAGGATACAATTGCAGGTAATTGCAAATATTATGCAAATGACCTGTCTTTCAACAATTATCTCTATCAGGGATTTGGTTATGGCATCGGATACCAGTTAGAAAACATTGTCTATCTGGAGTTAGCCAGAAAAGGTTATGATATTTATGTCGGCAGCATAAAAGAAAAAGAAATAGACTTTGTAGCAATTAAAGGTGACAAAACACTTTATATACAAGTTGCGTACATACTTGTTGATACTCAGACTATAGAACGGGAATATTCTGCACT
>JBOFKE010000045.1:0-3272 GCA_051657185.1 Bacteroidales bacterium
ACGCTCAATAACTTCATTCTCTTTTTTCTCTGATTGAGCCCATGCACTGTCAACTGCTAAAAGAGTCAATGCTGTGAGTAGAATATATCTGTTTCTTTTCATTTTGAATTTTCTTGTAAGTTAAACGATATCTCCCTTAATTACGGGTTTGTTTCTGTTCACGAGCCTGAATCTTCTGAAGACGATCACTGATCTCTTTTTGCAGCTCATCATTTGCTTTATAGTTGTTTTTCAAACTCAACAAATATTGTTTCGCCTGAAAATCATCTTTTTTGTTTACATAGATATCCGAAAGCAAAATAAATCCTTTAGCTAACCAATACTGATGAGGAGTACCCTGATCAATAAAATCAAATAGGATTGCTTCTGATTTATCCGTCTTTCCTTCATTGAAGTTTTCTTCTGCGAGTATGTATTTAGCTTCCGCACCATATACAGAACGTGTGTCTTTCGATAAGACCTCGTAGTCTTTACGAGCATGATCTTTTTGATTCAATGCTGTAAGAGCCTTAGCTCTCATATACAATGTTTCGTTATGCAAATCAGGTTTTAATCCCGATTCACTCAGGATTGTATTCGCGATCAGAACAACGTCTTCATTCTGTCCCATTTGTGCGGCACTTTTCATCATACCTTCTTTAGCTTTCAATTGCAATGCCTTTTTAGAAGCTACCAATGAAAGATCTTTATAAGTGCTGTATGCTTTCGAGTGATCGTTTTTACCCATATAAATATCACCTAAAACAGCCAAAGCATCTTCGGTATATTTATTATTCGGGAATGACACTACTTTCTCAAAATAGCGTTCAGCTACATCTGAAGACGTTTTCATTGTAATCGCACCCAGGTTGTAGTTTGCATCTACAACAAAAGCTCCGTCAGGGAAAGATTGCAAATATTTAACAAAGCTTTTTTCACCCTGAATGTTATCTCCTTTCAAGTATGCCTGCTCGGCTGCAAGATATGTCAATGAATCCTGTTCTGTTGCAGAGAAGCTGAAAGCACCTCCCAGGTTATTTACGTATGAAGCATACTCATCTATTCGATTTAAATCCTGATACATTGCTTTCAAATCGGCATTAGCTACTTTTGCCTCATCACTTCCAGGGAAGTTTTTAAGAATATATTTATAGCTTTCTAAAGCGTGTTCTTTATCACCAATATTACGGTAAGCCAAACTTAACTGTATAGCTGCGACAGGAGCCAGAGAACTTGTATTAAATTCTTTAATCAGCTTTTGGAAATCCTGGATAGCACCCGCGTAATTGTCAACTGAAATCTGAGCACGACCTCTTTCCAGTAAAGCATCATCAACGTATTCTGATTTCGGATATGTGTTCAATAAAGATGACAATGTTTGGATTTTCTGTGCAGGCTGGCGTTGGATACCCTGCATAGTCGCTTTCTGGAACAATGCATAGTCTTCAAATCCTTTCACCTGAGAAGCTGCCGTATAACTTTTCTCGGCAGCATTGAACTCTCTTCTGTAATACTGACAATCTCCCAATCGGTTTAATGCATCTGCATATACTGAGCTTTGTTTGTCTTTATACAAATCAACAAAACGTTCAAAAGCAACTCTTGCTTTCGCAAAGTCATACATTTTAAAGTAAGCATACCCTAAGTTATACTGAGCTAAAGCATAAATCGTAGAATAACGATCTTTCGTATCACTTAAGAAACGTTGAAAGTCCGAAACAGCCTGTGAGTAATTCTCAAGGCGATAATAAGATTCTCCACTCCAATAATATGCTTCTGCTTTGATCTCCGGATTATAATTACCAAGATCAATTGCTTCTTTGAAAAGAGTTATCGCTTTTTTGAAATCAGCACTTACAACCTGCTCTGTTCCCAGATAGAACAAAATACGCTGTTTTGCAGCTAATATTTTAGCTGTAGGTTTTGTTATTTGCTGAATAGAAGCTAATGCGCCTGTGTAGTTCTTAGTAGTCATATAAACATCAACCAGATATGAACTAGCCTGCTCTGCATATACTGAATTAGGATAAGCATTTAAGAATGCCTCAAAAGCTTTTACAGATTCATTAAATGGAGAAAATGCAGTTTCATATACAGTCAATGCGTAATTGTACATCGCCATTTCTTTGATCTTTTGATCAAAATTCATTTTCGATGCAGCTTCAAAGGCCATACGTGCATTATTCTGATCCCCTGTCTTCAAATAAGACAAAGCCAGATAATAGTATGCTGTTTGTGCATAGATATCATTTTGAGATGTACATTTTGATAATGCAGCAATAGCTTGTTTAAACTGGCCTGCTTCGTAATCAGCCAATCCGAGTGCATAATATGCACTACGTGTCGGACGATTCGTTAACCCGACATACTCTGTCAGATATTTAATTGCGTTGGAGCCATTACCCATGTAATAGTAACTCTCCCCAATCAAACGTAACATCTCTGCTTTTGATTCTTTATCAATAGCTGCGTTGCCTGATAAACGCTGAGCAGCCTCAATAGCTTTCTCATATTTGCCATTGATAAAATAAATTTGCGCAACATAGAAAGGTACTACCTCATTATATTGCAGAATATTCATTAACGGCATAAAACCTTTTAATGCCGCATCATAGTCTTTTTCCAAATAATTGATGTAAGCCAGATAATAATCAGCTCCCATTTCATAAACATCGGAGTTCTGGCTTAGTTGCTGAAACAAACCTTTAGCGGCTTGTATTTCGCCTGTCTGAAGAAAGCAAAATGCCAGTTTATAATAGCTAGATTCCTTTTCTGCTTTTGACAGCCAGCTATCGCCTGCCTGCTCAAGCAAAGGAATTGCTTCGCTATATTGACCCTGATTGATTTTATAGCTTCCAAGAAGATATAAACTGCGTCCTTTGTAAGCTGTCTGTGGATATTTTTTCAAATAAGCATTCATCAGGTCTTCTGCATCGGGCTTATTCAGTTCCATTGCCGAAGCAACTTCCATGAATGCCAGATCAGCTGAGTTATTTTGCACTGATTGCTCATTATAATACTTTTTTAATTGCTCTAAACAACCAATGTAGTTATTTCTGTTAAACATTGATTGAGCCTGCTGAGGATATGCTATTCCTTCAGTAGGATTATAAGGTAATTGGGCCGAAAGTAAGCCTGTACTTACGGTCAACACACTTGCTAGTAACGTCGTGAATCGCTTCATTGTAAACTATTTTTCGCAAAAATAATAAACTCCATGGGAAAGTCTCTGAAAAATCATTTCAAATAGATGAAAAAAATTATCTATTAATCAACGACTAAGCTCATTTAAA
>JBOFKE010000046.1:0-2303 GCA_051657185.1 Bacteroidales bacterium
AACAATATATAGAGATATGAATTTCGTAGAAGAATTGAAATGGCGCGGCATGATCCACGATATGATGCCGGGAACAGAAGAGCAATTACAGAAAGAGCTTACCTCTGCATATGTTGGTATCGACCCTACTGCCGATTCTCTTCATATCGGTCACTTGGTAGGTGTGATGATGCTTAAGCATTTTCAACGTGCAGGACATCGTCCTATCGCATTGGTAGGTGGTGCTACAGGTATGATCGGTGACCCGTCAATGAAATCTCAGGAGAGAAATCTGCTGGATGAAGCGACATTGCGTCACAATCAGGACTCTATCAAAAAACAATTAAGTAAATTTTTGGATTTTGATTCAGATGCGCCTAATGCCGCTGTAATGGTGAACAACTACGATTGGATGAAAAGCTTTACTTTCTTAGATTTTATCCGTGACGTAGGTAAACACATTACGGTAAACTACATGATGGCGAAAGATTCAGTAAAACGTCGTATCAGCGGTGATACAGGTACAGGACTTTCTTTCACTGAGTTTACTTATCAGTTAGTTCAGGGTTACGACTATCTTCATCTCTATAACGAATATAACTGTCGCCTTCAAATGGGTGGTTCTGACCAATGGGGCAATATTACTACAGGAACAGAACTTATCCGTCGTGTAACAGGTGGTGGCGAAGCATTTGCTTTGACATGCCCGTTGATTACGAAAGCAGACGGTGGTAAGTTTGGTAAGACTGAGTCTGGTAACGTATGGTTAGATCGTCGTTACACTTCTCCTTACAAATTCTACCAGTTCTGGTTAAATGTAAGTGATGGTGATGCTGAGAAATATATCAAAATTTTCACAGCTTTGACTAAAGAAGAAATTGAAGCTTTAACAGCTGAACAGGCAGAAGCTCCACATTTACGTCCGCTTCAGAAACGTTTGGCTAAAGAAATTACAACAATGGTTCACTCGGCTGAAGATTATGAAGCTGCAGTAGAAGCATCGAATATTCTTTTCGGTAATGCTACATCAGAAGCACTTCACCGTTTGGATGAGGAAACATTACTTTCTGTTTTTGAAGGTGTGCCTCAGTTTGAAGTTGAACGTTCTTTGATCGATAACGGTGTGAAAGCGATTGACTTGTTTACTGAGCAAGCTGCTATTTTCCCTTCAAAAGGCGAAATGAGAAAAATGACTCAAGGTGGTGGTGTTGCTGTCAATAAAGAGAAACTTGCTTCGCAAGATGATGTTATTGATGCTTCTTACTTGTTGAACAACAAATTTATTTTAGTTCAGCGTGGTAAAAAGAACTACTTCCTGATCATCGTGAAATAAATAGTTTATACTAATTGAAAAGGGCTGTCCGATATGCTTACTAGCATACGTGGACAGCCCTTTCTTTATGAAAGCGACCAGAAAAAATACTAATCTAATTTGTGAATAACCAGTCCCGAGCGTAGTTTAGGCTCGAACCAGGTTGTCTTTGGAGGCATAATATTACCGGTATCGGCAATATCCATCAACTGTTTCATCGAAACCGGATAGAGAGCTAACGCAGCTTTCATTTCGCCATTGTCAACTCTTCTTTTCAATTCGCCTAATCCGCGTATTCCGCCTACGAAATCAACTCTTTTGGAAGATCTCAAATCTTCGATATCCAGAATATCTTTCAGAATCAAATCAGAAGAAATAGTAACATCTAATACACCAATCGGATCATTGTCGTTATATGTACCGACTTTTGCTGTAAGCGAATACCATTTTCCGTCTATATATAAAGCGAAGTTGTGTAAAGATGTAGGCTTATATATTTCGGTACCTTTTTCTTCTACATCAAAGTTTTGACTTAGTTTAGCCAGGAACTCATCCGTAGTCAGCCCATTCAGGTCTGTAACTAACCGGTTGTAATCAATGATTTTTAGTTGAGTATCCGGGAAGCACACAGCTAAGAAATAGTTGTATTCTTCATTGCCCGTATGATGAGGATTGTTTTTCGCTTTTTCGGCACCGACCAAAGCAGCTGCAGCTGTTCGGTGATGACCGTCTGCTATATATAAATAAGGCATTTCGCCGAATATTTCCGTGATTCGTTGAATATGTTTCGGATCTTTGATTACCCAGAAATGGTGTCCGAATCCCTCAGCCGATACAAAGTCATATTCAGCCTTGTCTTTTACAGTCTCTTTTACAATTACATCAAGTTCTTCATGGTAAGGATGCGCAAAAAATACAGGTTCAACATTTGCATTGTTTATTCTCACATGTTTCATGCGGTCCTCTTCTTTATCCCGACGCGTCAATTCATGTTTCTTGATCACACCGTTCA
>JBOFKE010000047.1:0-2740 GCA_051657185.1 Bacteroidales bacterium
CCCGAAGCCACTCGCCCCTGCTCCAGTACCGTAGCCACCAGCAAATCCGGAGCCGTCTGATAGGAGTCGGCTTTGAAATCGGTAACAGCCTTTGCCGGATACACACTGATAAAGAAATGTGGCGTGATCATATCCTTCCACAACATCTGCGGTTCAGCCGTCCACTTCGATCCGTCGAACGTATTCAAAGCATTATCCACAACAAGCGTTCCGACGTCGGTCGTATTCCCGGTCCACGCATATACGCTGATCTTATCGCCCTTTTCAAAAGAAGTTTCTGTAGCACGGGTCAGAGAGCCGACACCCGCATCGACCGTTATAAACTTAGTCTCTTCGGGACCAACCTGTTCATTGTTTTTCTCACACGAAAGAAGCAAGAAGGCACAAGCCACCATACCAGATGTAAATAAGTTCTTTTTCATATTTGCATTATTTAAAGTAATAGTAAAATCAACTGATCGGGTCAGACACTCAGAGTCATCGTTTGTCAGTCAGGCATTAATATTTCACCGTATAAAGGAGGAAGCTCCTGCCAGCCGTTTATGTCATTTATCTCAAAATCAATACCCGGTCTGAATATCCGGTACTCTACCTCAGGCGTATAAACCCCGCCGTTCTGCAGAGCCGGTCCCGTACCCGTAAATGATATTTCTCCTCCGTTATCGTAGGTCAGATACACAGCCATATGTGTCCGTACATCTGATCGAAGCAGTTCGGACCAAAAGGTCGTAACGGGAAGAAGCCGGATTGTCTCCGGCGAGAACATATTATTCTGAGGCGAGCCCTCACCTAACAATACGGTTTGTGTAGCAGTATGAAGTTTTTGTGATCCCGGATAAAAACCGGTCGTAGAATTCAGTATTTCAATACGGACGGAAGTAACCTCGTCGGGTATATCAGAAACAGTCATCGAAATTTCGGACAGAGCCCTATTCAGTTGTATCGCCACCGAGGAGTGTGTACCTTCCCTCAACGTAACCGTCTTCTGTCCGTAATGGGCATGTTCGGGTGAGTGAACATCACTGCTCAGGCTTACAAGAAACTCATTAAGATAAGTTTCCCCAACCCTGCCGTTATGTTCGAAAACACCATTGCTGTTGGTCAGAACAACAAATGTATAGTCCCCCGGAGGGAGCACAGTTAAAGCTCCCTCTAAGCTTTTTGCAGAAGGATACTCATTTAAAATTATCAGTAATTCAGTATCAGAGAAAACAAATAATTTAATTTCTTTCAGTAAGTCATCATTCGGTTTTTCAAGAGAAAAACTTACTCCGGCAGGACATGTTTCATTATGCAAACAGCTCATCAGACTATATACACAACATAAAGCAATCAGTCCGTAAAGTTTAATTTTCATGAATCAGAATTGTTTAATAACTGTTTTGCAAACTTAATAGATTAAACAATCCATCAATAAAATAAAAACCAATTCAATCGGGGCACTTTCGGGGCAAAAATGTTAATTCTCTTTCGTCAGTCTTTGTAAAAAGGTAAAAAGATCGGTTTTTGCGCTCAATTCAAGTTTCTTGCGCAATCGTTTCCGAAAAGAGTAGATGGACTCAATGGTCAGACTAAGGACATCTGCGATTTCTTTCGTGTGCATACCGCTGTGGAGCAATGAGCAAAACTGAACTTCCTTAATGGTCAGTGAATAGTCCGCCAACTGCAACTGCAACAATCGGTTGATATAGTTACTATCCGCAGTCATCTCTTTGTTTTTCAGGAGATCAAGTTCAAATTTCAGGATTTCACTTAACTGTTTATAACGCATTTCACCTATATGTATGGTTTCGGGGTTTAGAATAGCCGTCGTTTCAACATGGCAGACATGATCCAGATAAACGAATTCCGTTTTTA
Organism: Bacteroidales bacterium; assembly: GCA_051657185.1. GTDB lineage: Bacteria > Bacteroidota > Bacteroidia > Bacteroidales > UBA7332 > UBA7332. The sequence continues at coordinate 1,858 of JBOFKE010000047.1, forward strand.
TCAAAGTTGAAATAAGGGTACCGTCAGCACATTTGTTCACACGGGAAAGAAACAAACCGTTTGTCAGATAATCCAGCGTAATACAATCGGGCAGTGATTGTGCAAACTCCTCCGGCACCAAATCCTTGTAACTGACACCTGATAGCTCATCCTGATCCTTAAATCCGAACATCCGGCAGGCACATTTATTACAAGAAAGTACAATTCCCTCACTATCCAAAAGGAATCGGGCTATATCCTCCGATTCGTTATTGCTGATTATATTGATATATTTTTCTCTATCCATTATTTATATTTAATGAGATATAATTGCAAATATAACAAAATAATATCAATTGATCACACTAAAGCAACTATTTATAAATCAGATAATAGTATGTTATTATATCAATTGAAAGAAATTTTATTTTGTTTTTTTACCCTAAAATATTTACCGCTAATTAAAATATAGCTATATTTGTTAAGCTATTTACAACACTTATACAATCAGACCTTTGACTCATAAAATATAAAAAATGAGCTATAAGGCTAAAGGAATCTTTCAGAAACATCAGCAGAATCCGACATCTGAGAACGGATTTATTCAGGAAACGACAACTGAATATTCACATCTTTACATTGACATTCCAGGAATCAAAGGAAGGAAACGCAAACTTATCCCTGTTATGGAGATATCGCACATCTTCGTTAACACGAGGACTATTACGTTCGTCGGGCATGACAAATCCGAAATCTTCCGGATGCAAAATACAACCCTCAAAAAGATCAAAGAATATATTTGTGCACAAAATCTGTCTCGCTTTTTTATAGCTACAAATTCTTATCTTTTTCCTATGCACATATTCAATTCGCTTTTAAAAACCGCTAAATTTTCATCCGATTG
>JBOFKE010000048.1:0-5831 GCA_051657185.1 Bacteroidales bacterium
GTTAGTAGGTAAGATTCTTTGAGAGAATCTAAAGCATAGATCTCATTTTGATATCCTATCTTAATATTGAAAGCTACAAACTGTATTTATCTGTTGATCCACTCGAACCCGTCTCGTCATGATTGACGAGATGACAGGCCGGTATTCTAACCAACAATCGTAATCAAAATCAAAAAAAAAGCGCCAAGTCTTTCGACTTAGCGCTTTTCGCGGTATGGACGGGACTCGAACCCGCGACCCCCTGCGTGACAGGCAGGTATTCTAACCAACTGAACTACCACACCATTGCTCTTTAGAGTTGTTGTTTCTCTCAATTGCACTGCAAAGGTAGGGGATTATTTTGAATATGCAAATATTCTGAATAACTTTTTTTCTTGAAAGATACGTCTGTTTGGTTATTATGTTGGTTCTCAGCAGGGTGTTTGCGTAATTTTTTTTACGCGACACTTACGAGTTTTACCTGAAAGATAAGCGTTGAGTATCCTTTAATCATTCCATCTCCGCGGCTGCCATATCCAAGCTTATATGGAATATATATTTCCCAGGTTGATCCTGCAGGCATAACCTTAAGAATTTGCTGCCAACCGTCAATAACTTCATATACGCGGAAAATAGCCGGAAGTTCGTCCTCCAGGTTTGAATCGAATTCACGCCCATCGATAAGCCATCCTTTGTAGTATACTTGAACGAGTGATGTGGAGGTTGGAATAGTTCCATTTCCTTCTTCTATAATTTTGTATTGAACACCGCTCGCTAACTCAGTAACCTCCGGGTTGTTTGCATTGTCTTTTAAGAATTGGATATTCTGATCTTTATATCCTGTATTTTTTGCTTTTTTCATTTGATTTGTGTGCTGAAATGAATAAAAAAAAGGAGTCTCATTTCTGAAACTCCTTTTTTATAATTGGTGCGGATGAAGGGACTCGAACCCCCACGCCTCTCGGCACTAGATCCTAAGTCTAGCGCGGCTACCAATTACGCCACATCCGCTTGACGATTACGGTTACAAAAGTAGTGCTTTATTTTATATCTGCAAACTTTTCGGTAATTATTTTTCAAAAAAAAGTGGAGCTATATTGGTGGCTCCACTTTATATTATTGATTATCAGGGATTGGTCCTACTACGCCACTGCCGATAATTGTTTCTTTAACTTGAGGCTTTCCATAATAGAAAACGCTACCTGAGCCGACAATCCGGCTTTTTAGAATTTTCGAAGCATAACAAAATATGTTTCCAGATCCGGCTGTTTTGGTCGAAAGCTCATCTACTTCGAGTTTTTTTGCGCGAATATCACCTGATCCTGCAATTGTATAAGATCCGGAATTGGCATGTCCGTTTAGAAGCATATCACCGGAACCGGCTAAATGAAGTTTTATTGATTGTACCTGGATATCTTTAGCGACAATTTGTCCTCCGCCACCGACACCTAGTTTTAGATCCGGAGATTTAATCGTATTTTGCAGTTCAAGTACTCCCGAACCTTCAACGCTGGCATCACTTAATCCAGATGAATATACATGGATCGTGATGTATCCATAATCAACCGGCATATTGTTGATGAATGAAATTTCCAACTTATTTTTTTTGATAGAAAAATCCAATAAGTGAATAACGTTTTCTTCTCCATGAATACGGACTTTACCAACTGAATCGGGATTTACTTTATAATATACATTGACTTTCGGCCAAACAACCAGATGGGAGAAATCTGATGTTTCTTTTGTGATGGTTACGTACTTGTTGTTTCCTACTAACTTCTTACCAAACTGGGCTGAAGCGGTGAACGAACTTAACAAAAGCATTAAAGTAAAGAACAAATAAATTCGTTTCATAGCTTATGTTTTTTTGAAATGAAATTTTTAATTTGAGTATTATAGCGGATAAATATAGTAATATTTGGAATAATAAGGCGGTGAAATAAAAAAAAGAGTTTCGATCATGTGAAAAAGATCGAAACTCTTTATAATAAAGTGTTTATTTGTCTCAATTATATCGATAAAATACGAAGTGTATTTAATAAATCTCTATTAATAGGCTTTTCATTCTTGATAGCTCTTGTAAAAGGAACATATGCAATCTGATCATTTTGAATACCGATCATTACATTTCGTTGTCCTTCTAATAAAGCATCTATAGCAGCTGCACCCATGCGGCTTGCTAAAATACGGTCATTTGCGGAAGGAGATCCTCCACGCTGTAAGTGACCTAAGATTGAAACGCGTACATCATATTGAGGGAATTCTTTCTTAACACGCTCTGCTAATCCGATTGCCCCGCCGGTAAGCTCGCTTTCGGCAACAAGAACGATGCTGCTGTTTTTTGATTTACGGAATCCATTTTGAATAAGTTCAGCAAGCTGATCTTCTTCTGTTTGCATCTCCGGAATGATCGCAGCTTCAGCCCCGGATGCTATCGCTCCGTTTAGTGCAAGAAAACCACACTCTCTACCCATCACTTCGATAAAGAATAAACGATCATGTGAAGAGGCTGTATCTCTGATTTTATCGACAGCTTCCATGATTGTATTTAAAGCTGTATCGTATCCGATAGTCGTATCTGTTCCAAACAGATCGTTATCAATAGTACCCGGAAGTCCTACGATAGGGATATTAAATTCTTCAGCAAAGATGCGTGCACCGGTCAACGATCCATCTCCACCAATAACAACTAATGCGTCAATACCTTCTTCCTGCATTGTGTTGTATGCAATCTGACGGCCTTCTTGTGTTTGAAATTCTTTGCAACGGGCTGTCTTTAAAATAGTACCGCCCTGTTGAATAATATTACTAACGTTTTGTGTCTTAAATGGCACAATTTCACCAGTGATTAACCCCTTGTAACCTCTGTAAATTGCTTTTACTTGAATTCCGTTGTAGATTGCGCTACGAGTGACCGCTCTGATTGCTGCATTCATACCGGGAGCATCACCTCCGGAAGTCAAAATACCGATACATTTAATTGCCATAGCTAATTGGTTTGATATATGTCACGAAATAGTTTGGACAAAAAACAAAAGCTTTTCGTCTTTCATGAGATGCAAACCTACTTAATTCGGCGCATTACTACAAGACGTGAATGGATTTTTATAGATATTTTTTTATCCTAATATCTACTTATTGCAGAAATGAGTCATAAATGCATGATTCTGTAATATTGTTTGTCGGATGATAATGTAAGTTCCGGTTAACGCAAGCCAAAGAGCGTGCGATTGAGCGGACCGTAGAGATATTATGAGAAACCAGTATGATTGTCGAATTTTTATTTATTTCTTGCAACAGATCATATAATTTTACTTCGAAGTCTCTGTCCAGATAGGAGTTTGGTTCGTCCAGAACAAGCACTTCCGGTTTGGAGATTATAGCCCTCCCAAGTAAAGCTCTTTGTAGTTGACCTCCTGATAGTTCGCCTAATGGGCTTTCTGAGAAGTCAGATAATCCAACGAGTTTTATTATGTCTGAGACAGATTCTTTTTGTTCTTTGCTTAAAGAGAATAAGAATCTGTTTTTAGGTGTCAGCCCCGATTGTATAAGTTCTCTTACATTTATCGGGAACTCTTTGTCAACCTGATTGTGTTGTGGTAAATAGCCAATCTGCAGATGTTCGACTTGTTCATTGTTTCTGTAAAAGCTGACTTCTCCGCTCATGGGTTTAAGAAGTCCTAATATTACTTTCAGGAGAGTTGTTTTTCCTCCTCCATTAGGACCTATAATTCCTAAAAAATCACCTTTGTTAATTGTTAGGTTTACTTTATTAAGAACTGTTTTGTTGTGATATCCCGCGTTGAGATTCTGGATTATTATTTGTTTATTCACGAGCAAAAGCTTTAGCTATGCGAATCATCTCTTGCTGCCAATTATAGTTTAGAGGATCTATTTCAATAATTTGGGCCCCTGTTTCCTGAGCAATGACTTTCGCATTGTTAGTATCAAATTCTTTTTGAACAAAGATAACAGAAACATTGTTTGCACGAGCTGAATCAATTAAACTTTTGAGATGGTTAGGAGTAGGCTCCTTTCCACCTTCTTCAATGCTTAATTGTTTTAATCCGTAATCGCGCGCGAAGTATGCTAGCGCAGGATGATAGATCATAAAGCTATCAGTAGTTTTATCTTTTAGTATTTCAGTGATTTGTGAATCAACCTGATTAACTTCGATCAACAAAGAGTCAAGATTGCTTTTATAGAATTCTTGATTATCGGGATCAAGTTCCACAACGGCTTTATACATATTATTGAGTAATATGCGCATTTCTTTCGGAGAGCTCCAATAATGAGGGTCTGCAGTAGAAATATCTTCAATATGTTCACTATGATCATGATCGCAATCAGTATGGCTATCTTGATGCAAACATATGTGTCCGCCTTCAATCTCGTCAATGTTTTCAGATAAATCAAAAACTTTGAGTTGCGGATTGTTGTGTTTGATTTTATCCATCCAGGCTAATTCAAAACCAAGTGTTCCGATTTTCATATATGCATCACTGTTTCCTAGTTGCATGACAAGAGAGGGTGATGGATCATACGACTCAGGACTGCTGCCTGTAGGAACTACGCAGAAAATTTCGAAATTGTCTTTTGTCAATTTTTCTGCGAAATATTTTTGAGGCAGAATAGTTACTGCAATTTTAGGCTTCTTTTCAGTCTGAGTTCTGCAGGATATATGTAAAAAGATCAAACTGCTAAATACCAATAAAGCTGATAGTATGTATGTTATATTAGACTTCATAGTTTTTTTAATAAATTAGATTGCAAATATATATTTTAAATATTCGAAAATCTTATCATTTAACAGATTTATAAATCAACTGTTAATCTTCAATCTGTAATTTAAGATATGAATTTGAATAAAGTAATATCCGAATACGTGATATTAAAGAGATGCATTTTGCTGAAAATAGCTGCAAATAGTTGTTTGATGAATATTTTGCAGAAAAAAAATATCAAAAAAATGATTCGTCTATAGTGTTTATTAATAAGTGCTTATGTAGTTATTTTGTAAATTCAGCATAAAAAGAAAGAAAAAAAATAAGCTAAAAATTTGCAGGTGTAAAAAAAAGCACTACTTTTGTAACCGTAATCGTCAAGCGGATGTGGCGTAATTGGTAGCCGCGCTAGACTTAGGATCTAGTGCCGAGAGGCGTGGGGGTTCGAGTCCCTTCATCCGCACCAATTATAAGTGAGGAGTTTCAGAAATGAAGCTCCTCACTTTTTTTTATTCAATTAGCTCCCATTATCTCAATCAGCTCCTCATATTTTTGTATATTGGAAGCCTGAAATAACTAGGAGGTTTATATAATGAAGAAAAGCATCTTATTAAGTCTTATCTTATCATTCTTATGTCTTGTTTCTGTATCTGCCCAGCAAAAAATGTTTGAGCCGATCGAATCCGATTCAATTGAGATTTTGCGGGAGAAATACGGTAAACAGAAAATCTATCCGGAGTCGTATGAGAGTCAGTTTCTATTAGCATTAAAACATTATCCGGAATTAAAAGATGTAACTATAAAGCTCAAATTCTCGAATGAAAAAACAACGATGGCTTGCAGGCCGGATATAGGATCTCTTTTCAGAAAAAAAAGAATCTATCACGTTTATATAAATGATAAATCTCCATTTAAAGGAATACTGCTTGAGGATGTACCTTTCAATGCACAGATCGGAGTAATAGGGCATGAGTTAGCGCATATTGTCGATTATGAGAATAAGAATTTGTTTCAAATAATCGGAACAGGTATCGGTTATCTTTTTGGCGGTTACAAGAAACGTCTGGAGCACCGGATTGATTTGATGACTATTGATCATGGTCTGGGATGGCAGTTGCATGATTGGGC
>JBOFKE010000049.1:0-2624 GCA_051657185.1 Bacteroidales bacterium
GCGACTTTTTAACTATTTATAGATTTATTGTTATGGTAAGCTACAAAGAATTAGGCTTGGTTAATACCAAGGAGCTTTTCAACAAAGCTATCGAAGGTGGTTATGCGATTCCTGCATTTAACTTCAACAACTTAGAGCAAATGCAAGCAATCGTTTCTGCAGCTGCTGCAACTAAGTCTCCGGTTATTCTTCAAGTGTCTAGCGGCGCTCGTAAATATGCTAATCAAACACTTCTTCGCTACTTAGCACAAGGAGCTGTTGAATATGCTAAAGAATTAGGAACTGAAGTGCCTATCGCTCTTCACCTTGACCACGGTGATACTTTCGAATTGTGTAAATCATGTATCGACATGGGATTCTCTTCAGTTATGATCGACGGATCTCACCACTCATATGAGAAAAACGTAGAATTAACTGCGAAAGTAGTTGAGTACGCTCACAAATATGATGTAACTGTTGAGGGTGAACTTGGTGTATTAGCTGGTGTTGAAGATGACGTTGTTGCAGAACACCACACTTACACTCGCCCTGAAGAAGTTCAAGACTTCCTTCAAAAAACAGGTGTAGACTCATTAGCTATCTCTATTGGTACATCTCACGGTGCGAACAAATTCAAACCAGAACAATGTACTCTTAACGCTGAAGGTATCCTTGTACCACCATCATTACGTTTCGATATCTTGGAAGAAATTGAAAAATTAACTCCAGGTTTCCCTATCGTTCTTCATGGTGCTTCTTCTGTACCTCAAGACAAAGTAGCGCTTATCAACAAATACGGTGGTGCATTGAAAGATGCTATCGGTATCCCTGAAGATGAGTTACGTCGTGCTGCTGCTTCTGCAGTATGTAAAATCAACATCGACTCTGACGGTCGTTTGGCTATGACTGCTGCTATCCGTGAAGTATTCGCAACTCAACCAGCTGAGTTTGACCCACGTAAATACTTAGGTCCTGCTCGTGACGCGTTGAAAGAACTTTACATGCACAAAATCATCAACGTATTAGGATCTGCTAACAGAATCTAATTTGTTTATTGATACAAAAAAAATTAAGGGCCTTCAATGAAGGTCCTTTTTTTATTTATTTTGTTATAGTCGCATATATATTAAAAAGATATCACAACATTTTAAGCTTCGCAAATGTTCTAATAAAAAACATTTTAACGACTTTACTATCATGACAAAGCTTTCTTTAAAAACACCTCTTTATTATATCCTTATTTGTTCTATTACATTACTCTTTTCCTGTAATAAAGACGAAATTATTATCCCGGATGAAGTTTCTAACCGAACCATTCTTATTTATATACCGGGGGATGATAATATTTTAAGTCCCTATGCGGAATATAATCTGAATGATATTGTTCAAGCTGTTTCAAGCTCTACAAATTGGGGAACCCTTCTATGCTATTTCGACAATTACAGAACAAACCCCACTCTTTATAAAATTGAGAAACAAAGTGCGGGTGGGAAAAAAATCCTCAAACAATATGCTGAGCGGAATTCAGCCACAATCGAATCTCTAAGCCAAGTTATAGACGATATGCAATCATTAGCCCCATCTAAAGAATATGGACTTGTTTTATGGGGGCATGGATCCGGTTGGGATCCGAAAACCCAGGCTACCAGAGTTGTTTTAAACACCTATCAGACGCAATCGGGATCTGCATCTTACGCATACGGTGGGTCTTCGGATGGTTGGATGGATCTGGACGAAATCAAACAGGCAATCCCTGATAACTTATTCCACTTTATCTTGTTTGATGCTTGTTATATGAGTCAAATTGAGGTTGCATACTCCTTAAGAAATAAAGCTGAATATATGATTGCTTCAGCTGCTGAAACAATGGCTACAGGATTTCCTTATAGCAAAATAGTTCCTATTATGCTTGCCCGGAATCTTGATCTGGAGAAATTATGCCAGGCATATTATGAATATTACAATAACAAAACCGGAGCTGAACGTACCGCTACTGTTGCGTTAATTGATATGAACATTATTCCCGACTTTGCTATATGGTGTAAAGGTATTTATGCCGGCAGATACGAAACGTTAGCCAATCTGAACCCCTCCCGACTACAATATTTTGACAGAAGTCGGTTAGTTATGATGTTTGATCTTGAGCAGGTATTGAAATTAGTTGCACCTGATAAAGCTACCGAAACCACTACTTGGTTCACCAAATTAGTAAAATACAAAGCCCATACTCCTTATATACTAAATCAGATTTTGGTTTCTTCAGATAATTTCTGTGGCATTACTACTTACGTACCATTTGATAATCCTTCTTATCAAACTAAAAATGCGCAATACACCTCCACTGAGTGGTATCAACAAGTTGTAAATCCTTGAATACAAAATTTAACTCATGCGCAAACATCTTATAACCAACAGGCTAATTCATTATTAGGATTAGCCTGTTTATTTAAAGGCTTAGAATATTTGCATATTCAGTTTTATCTGTTACCTTTGCAGTGCAATTGAGAGAAACAAAAACTCAAAAGCACTATCTGGTGTGGTAGTTCAGTTGGTTAGAATACCTGCCTGTCACGCAGGGGGTCGCGGGTTCGAGTCCCGTCCATACCGCGAAAAGCGCTAAGTCGAAAGACTTGGCGCTTTTTTTT
>JBOFKE010000050.1:0-4342 GCA_051657185.1 Bacteroidales bacterium
TTTTCACTTGTGAAGCTTTCTCTTTCATGAATTCTTCCATTTGCTTTTTAAGCTCCTGGTTTTCATCGATAGACTTCTTGATAGCCTGAGTCAAGTTCGGCATATTGTTAAACATACCTCTGATTTCTTTCAAAAGCTCCTGTTGGTTAGAGATAAACTCTTCAACTTTCTCGCCTGAAATAGCTTCGATACGACGGATACCTGCAGCGATAGAACTTTCAGAAATGATTTTCACCATACCGATGTTACCAGTAGAAGCAACGTGTGTACCACCACAAAGCTCAACAGAAGAACCATAACGGATTACACGAACTTCTTCACCGTATTTTTCACCGAACAATGCCATCGCACCCATTTCTTTAGCCTGATCGATAGGCAAAGCACGATGCTCATCCAATGACACGTTTTGGCGGATTTTCTTGTTTACCATTTTCTCAACCTGAGCAATTTCCTCCTCAGTTACTTTTTGGAAATGAGAAAAGTCAAAACGTAAAACTTCCGGCGTTACCAAAGATCCTTTTTGCTCAACATGCGTTCCAAGAACTTCACGTAAAGCTTCGTGAATCAAGTGAGTCGCAGTATGATTTGCTGTAGTTGCTTCGCGATCGCTCAGATTAATTTCAGCAAAGAAAGTTGCTGTAACATCTTTAGGCATTTGCTCAGCATAATGAACAGCTAAGTTGTTTTCTTTTTTTGTTGCAATGATTTTTACAGTTTCGTTCTCGTTGCGAAGAATACCTGTATCACCTGCTTGTCCACCGCTTTCTGCATAGAAAGGAGTTTTGTCAAGTACAATCTGGAACAACGTTTTGTTTTTTTGCTTGATTTGACGATAACGTAAAATCTCAGCGTCGCAAGCCATCAGGTCATAACCTACAAATTGAGATTCGCCTTCTTTCACGATAACCCAGTCACCAGTTTCGATAGCTGCAGCATTACGGGCACGTTCTTTTTGTTTTTGCATTTCTGCAGTAAACTCATCCAGGTTAACTGTAAATCCGTTTTCACGTAAGATAAGTTCAGTTAAGTCTAACGGGAAACCGAATGTGTCATATAATGTAAATGCGTCTACACCGCTGATTTCAGTTTTACCGGTTGCTTTAGAGTCAGTCATAACACGCTCCAACAAACGGATACCTGTTTCCAAAGTGCGTAGGAATGATTCTTCTTCTTCCTTAATTACTTTTTCGATCAACGATTTTTGAGCAATCAGCTCCGGGTAAGCATCACCCATTGTATCGATTAATGCAGGGATTAATTTATACATGAATGCATGTTGCTGACCTAAGAATGTATATCCGTATCTAACGGCACGACGAAGGATACGACGAATTACATAACCAGCTTTAGCATTTGATGGTAATTGTCCGTCTGTAATAGAGAATGCAATCGTACGGATATGGTCTGCGATTACGCGAAGAGCAATATCAGTTTGTTCGTTTTTGCCATACTCAACACCTGCAAGTGCACACATAGCCTGAATAATCGGCTGGAAAACATCTGTATCGTAATTTGATATTTTACCTTGAATAGCCATAGCCAAACGCTCAAATCCCATCCCTGTATCGATAACTTTAGCAGGAAGACCTTCTAAAGAACCGTCAGCTTTACGATTATATTGCATGAAAACCAGATTCCAGATTTCGATAACTTGTGGGTGGCTTTCGTTTACAAGAGTTAAGCCATTAACAGCAGCTCTTTCTTCGTCAGAACGAAGGTCAATATGTATTTCTGAACACGGACCGCAAGGACCTGTATCACCCATTTCCCAGAAATTGTCTTTTCTGTTACCGTTAATGATACGGTCAGCCGGTAGGAATTGTTCCCAGATACCGGCAGCTTCATTATCTCTTTCCAATCCTTCAGGAGCATATCCTTCAAATACTGTAGCATACAGGCGAGAAGAGTCAAGTTTCAATACTTCAACCAAATATTCCCAAGCCCACTCAATCGCTTCTTTTTTGAAATAATCTCCGAATGACCAGTTGCCCAGCATTTCGAACATTGTGTGGTGGTACGTGTCAATACCTACTTCTTCAAGGTCATTGTGTTTACCGCTCACGCGTAAACATTTTTGAGAATCGGCGACACGTTTGTATTTGGCGGGAGCATTCCCTAAAATAATATCTTTGAACTGATTCATTCCGGCGTTTGTAAACATCAACGTCGGATCATCCTTAATTACCATAGGAGCAGAAGGTACGATCTGGTGACCTTTGCTTTCGAAAAACTTCTTATAAGATTCTCTGATCTCTTTTGCTGATAACATATATAGTATTATTGTTTGGAAATTATACAATGTCTGTGTACAAATCTGATGAATTTGCAGATCTGCAATAATAAATCTAAAATGATTTACTATTTGAATTGCAAAAATAAGGTTTAATATTATTTTTGTCGCTACCTTTCGTTAGAAAAAAATAGCGATGTCACTCTTTTTAAGTTTTTAAGATGAGCAAAAAAATATATTACAGATACGATCCGCATACATTAAATTATGAACGTGTTTATCCGACAGCTAAAGAAAAAGCTATTGGATTCCTGCGCCATTTCTTTATAAGTGCACTTTTAGGTTGCGGATTATTTTTTCTTTTATCCTATTATCTGGACTCTCCTTATGAGAAAATGCTGAAGCAGGAAATCAGTGTCCTGTCTTCTCAAAATAAAATTCTTTCGAAGCAGATTGATCAGGCCGAATCGGTATTGCGGGAGCGTGAGCTTCGTGATGATAACCTGTATAGAGTAATGCTTCAGGCGGAGCCTCTTCCTGATGAAATGCGTTCGGGGAATTTTGTAGAGACGAATCGTTACGAGGAATTAGCAGGGTTGTCCAATGAGAGTTTAGTGAAAAATACGGCTGTTAAAATGGATTTGCTGAATAAACGATTGTATTTCCAGTCCAAATCGTATGATGAACTTCTTAATTTGTTTAATAACAAAGAAGCTCGTCTTTTGTGTATTCCGGCTATTCAGCCAATACTCAATAAAGATTTGAAGCAAACTTCCTCCGGTTTCGGCCGACGTGTCGATCCTATATATAAAACAGTTCGTATGCATACAGGAATGGACTTTACGGCTAAGCCCGGTACACCTGTATATGCAACAGGTGATGGAGTCGTTGAAAAAGCAGACTGGGATCAGGGATATGGAAAAACTGTTATTATTAATCACGGATATGGCTATAAGACGGTTTATGCTCACTTGAATGACTATGTGGCTAAGCGTGGGCAGAAAGTGAAGCGAGGAGAGGTTATCGGAAAAGTTGGGAGTACGGGTAAGGCTACAGGTCCTCACTTGCATTATGAGGTACATCATAAAGGTACACCGGTAAATCCTCAAAATTATTACTTTATGGATTTGAGTCCGGCTGAATATGATAAAATGGTTCAGTTGTCGTCAACAATGGGACGAATGATGGATTAACGGATCTCTATAAATAAATTTGGATTACCATGGCACTGATTAAAAATAAAAAATTAAAGCTTTACTATAATATTGGCGAGGTTGCCGATATGTTGCAGGTTAATGAGTCTCTTTTGCGTTTTTGGGAAAAAGAGGTTGATTTAATTAAACCGAAAAAGAGTAAAGGCGGAACGCGGCAATATACAGAGGACGATATCGAAACAATTCGAATGTTCTACCACTTGGTTCGTGAGAAGGGCATGACTCTGCAAGGGGCAAAGAATAAACTGAAAAACGGAAGAGATGGTGTTCAGCGAAATCTGGAAGTTATCAGAAGGTTAGAAAATGTCAAAGCGGAAATTCTGGCAATCAAGGCAGAGCTAATGACAGATGACTTTGATGATCCGGATGAGTTGATATAATTCTTATTTTTTTTTCGAATCTTTTGTGTGTAGTATTCAGTGTTTTAAGTTAAATCGAATCCGAATACTTAAAAAAAAGAGTATTGAAAGTTTGGTAGTGTGGAAAAAAGCTCTACCTTTGCACACGTAATCGAAACAACAACGCTTCGAAAACAAGACGGTTCCGTAGCTCAACTGAATAGAGCATCTGACTACGGATCAGAAGGTTACAGGTTTGAATCCTGTCGGGATCACAAAGAGCTGCATCGAAAGATGTGGCTCTTTTTTTATACTCATTCTTTTGGCATAAGACCGCTGATCCGGAAATACGCATTTCGTATTGATTAAATACGTATATTGATCAGGTGAAATACGTATTTAATTTTTGAATTACCGTAAGAGTGTCTTGTCCTGAAATAGGTTGACATAAAATCGACAAAAAAATATGTTAAAGCAGGGCAAATTTGACGATAAGTTTCGTCTTCAGATTATTGATGAGTATTTAAATGGCACACCAAAGTATACTTTAAGTAAGAAGT
>JBOFKE010000051.1:0-2249 GCA_051657185.1 Bacteroidales bacterium
GAGGTCTCTCCGCAGGTTTGGTTTGAGGACGCGGACGTACATAATCTTTTGTTCGCTTATCATCAGAAGAGCCATTATTTTTCAATCGTTCCGATCTGCTCTGACTTTCATTGCGCTTATTTCCTTTCTCCTCATTCGAAGATCTTCCACGCGAATAATCCTGTGCATAGATCAATCCATGAGAGGCCATTAATGCCACACAGAATAAAGTAATTAGTTTCTTCATAAAATCTCAATTCAGTTTAGTTATTACGAATATAATAAACTAAACTGAACAGTCCTAATTATTACATCATTATTAACAATCCGATATCCGTTACATATCCTTCAAACCAAAAAAAAAGCGTAAGATACTTTTCTCAAAGTGTATCTTACGCTTTTTCCGAAGTGGAGATGGAGGGAGTCGAACCCTCGTCCAAACAAGGAAACAATATGCTTTCTACATGCTTATCTTCGTTTTAAATTTTCGAGCTTGAGGTACGACCGAAGCAATCAGCCCCAAACCTTATCTTCTTAATTTCATGAAAAAGTCGAAGCTCCTTTTTCACTATTCCCGATTTACTTGCACCACCTGATCGAAATGCTTCGGGATTACAGCTTTCGGGTGATGTCCTGTCTGATCACCTAGTGACCGGATTAAGCTAATCTACTATGATTCGATTAAGCAGCAAGAGCGTAGTTATTTTCGCCAGTTAAATTTTTGAAGTCTGAGATTAAAGAGCCAGGCTACAAAGCTCTGCATGCTTACATATCTTTTCTACTCGCTGTCAAATCCAGACATCCCCATAAATCAGATATGTGCTGCAAAAATAATGAATTATTGCATATCTCCTATTGTCAGCTCACTATTTTTAAATAAAAACACACAATTACCACCGACAATCTTTGATTTCACAAAAAAAAGAGACCGGATTAACACATATTCAAATGTGAAAACCCGGTCTGCTTTATCCTGATTGGATAAACTATTTTACAATAGCTCTTCCAACTGTTTTTTTAGTTTTGGATCAGATGGTCTTTTTGCATACGCATCAACAATCCGTCCTTCTTTATCGACAATAAGTATGCGAGGTACACCTTTTATCAAATACTCTTTAACTATAGGTGATCTGAATCCGCCTGGTAAATTCAAATTCAGTGTTTCATCCCCTTTCTTCGCAATGAAATCTTTCCACGCCTGGATCAGTCCTTCTCCTGTGTCTAATGACAATGAAATAAACTGAATATCCTTATCTTCCATGTCACGAGCGATTTTTTCCAGATGTGGCATCTCTGCCTTGCACGGAGAACAACCCGTAAACCAGAAATCGACCAAAACTACTTTACCTTTATAGTCAGACAAACGATACTCTTTTCCATTTACATCATTTGCCACAAAATCAGGAGCGATTGTACCGCGTGAAACCGGTTTATTTTGCTCAGTCAGTTTTGCATATTTCTCTTTTATATCAGACAGAACCGCTTTATCCGAATCTGTCTTTATATATTTTTCGGAAATAGCCAGATAAGTAGCATAATCATTTGAAAAGCCTTTATGCAAAGTATTATTTAATATCTGAAGCAAAAAAGCCGAACGCACATTTTCATTTTTTATGCGTTGAGCATATAAATCCAGGTATTCTTTTGTAGAAACCGGAATTACGCCATCTCTTTCCATTTGTTCAAATGCCATTTCCATAGCCATCCACCACTTAGGAACCATAACTATCTCATCTTCTCCAAATGTAAGATTCTTCAGAAACGAATAATACTCCGGAGCCAAATCCGGTGTTTCGTTTCTAAAAGCCACAGCATTTACAGGACCTTCAAGACGCAAACGCATATCTGTATACTTGTACATAGCTTTTTGCAAACGCTTGAATTCATCTGAAAAATCTGTTGCATCAAGACGTTCATTCAGTCCCTTAACCTCTGCATCACGAGACTTGATCCAATCCGACGAAAATTGTTTCGGTTCATTCTTACCATAGCCTAAATACTTATATGTATTGACATATTGATTCTCTGCTATGTTATCTCCTTTAAAAAGAATCGAATCTCCCGAATTTTCCAGAATCACATTAGCTCCGGCATTGATATAAATTGTATAGTAGCGCCCCTGCGGTGTAACATAGGTATAATGCCCTAACTTATCCTTCTCTATATCAAAAACAAATTCTTTATTTGCGTTACGTTCAATCTTCTTGTATCCGGACTCTCCTTCTTTTGCAAAAGTTGCAGTCTCTTCTACTCCGCCTCTTTTAATAATA
>JBOFKE010000052.1:0-17297 GCA_051657185.1 Bacteroidales bacterium
GTATCGACAAAAACGAAATCAAACGTGGTATGGTTATGTGTCACCCAGGTCAGGTGAAACCTCACACTAAATTCAAAGCTCAAGTTTATATCTTGAAAAAAGAAGAAGGTGGTCGTCACACTCCATTCCATAACAGATACCGTCCACAATTCTACTTACGTACATTGGACGTAACTGGTGAGATCACTCTTCCAGAAGGAACTGAGATGGTTATGCCAGGTGACAACTTGACAATCGACGTAGAACTTATCTATCCGGTAGCTTGTGACTTAGGTCTACAGTTCGCTATCCGTGAAGGTGGTCGTACAGTAGGTGCAGGTCAAATCACAGAAATTATTGAGTAATAAAAATATATTACCAACAGTTGGCTCTGTAAAAGGAGCCAACTAACTTACGGGTTTAGCTCAGTTGGTAGAGCATCGGTCTCCAAAACCGAGTGTCGGGAGTTCGAGTCTCTCAACCCGTGCAAATCGCTAAGATGATGAAAAAGATAATTGCTTATATTAAAGAGTCTTATAACGAACTCGTTTATAAGGTATCTTGGCCAACAAAATCCGAGCTTTCCAGTAGTGCAGTTGTTGTAATGTTTGCTTCCCTCCTGATTGCACTTGTGATCCTCGCAATGGACTCGGTTTTTGAAAATGTTATGCGAATTTTCTACACTGAAGTATTTTAAATCTGGAGGTTTACAATGTCTGAACTTAAGAAAGAATGGTATGTATTACGTGCCATTAGCGGTAAGGAAGGCAAAGTTAAGGAGTATCTGGACGCTGAAATCAGAAACACAGATATGAAGAACTATGTCTCTCAGGTATTGATTCCAACCGAGAAAGTTTATCATTTACGTAATGGAAAAAAGGTTGCGACTGAAAAGAATCTTTATCCTGGTTATGTATTGATCGAAGCTATTCTCGTTGGAGAGATGACTCACAGACTTCGTAATATCCCTAATGTAATCGGATTTTTGGGCGGTAATGATAAGCCGGTTCCTTTAAGACAAGCAGAGGTTAATCGTATTCTTGGAATAGTAGATGACCTGCAGAGTGCTGAAGGTGACATTGATCTGACTTTTGAAGTTGGAGAAGTGGTTAAGGTAAATCATGGACCGTTTACTGGTTTTTCGGGTATTATTGAAGAAGTAAGTACTGAGAAAAAGAAGCTAAAGGTTATGGTCAAGATTTTCGGGCGAAAAACTCCGCTCGAGCTTGGTTTTTTACAAGTTGAAAAAGAGGCATAATATTGCCTTCTGATTGTCAAACGTAAATTTAGAAAACAATGGCTAAAGAAGTTGCTGGACAAATTAAATTACAAATCAAAGGAGGTGCTGCAAATCCTTCTCCTCCCGTTGGTCCTGCTTTAGGTTCTAAAGGGATCAATATCATGGAGTTTTGCAAGCAATTTAATGCCAGAACTCAAGACAAAGCAGGTAAAGTATTACCTGTTGTTATCACCTACTATACAGATAAGTCATTTGATTTTATCGTAAAAACTCCTCCTGTACCGGTACAATTACTAGAGGTATCTAAACTTAAAAGCGGATCGGCTGAGCCTAACCGTAAAAAAGTTGCTTCAATTACTTGGGAACAAGTGAAAGCGATTGCTGAAGATAAAATGCCGGACTTGAACTGTTTTGAGTTAAAATCTGCTATGACAATGGTGGCAGGTACTGCGAGAAGTATGGGTATCACTGTTACAGGAGAATTCCCTTTTAATAATTAATAACTTCAATTGAGATGGGTAAACTTACAAAAAATCAAAAGTTGGCTTTTAGCAAGATTGAAGCAGGGAAAACGTATTCTCTTAAAGAGGCTAGTGATCTAGTTAAAGAGATTACTTTGACAAAGTTCGATGCTTCTGTAGATATCGATGTTCGTTTAGGTGTTGATCCTCGTAAAGCGAATCAAATGGTTCGTGGCGTTGTATCTTTACCTCACGGTACTGGTAAACAAGTAAGAGTTTTGGTTTTATGTACGCCGGATGCTGAAGCTGATGCTAAAGCTGCGGGTGCAGACTATGTTGGTCTTGATGATTATATCGCTAAGATCAAAGGTGGATGGACTGATATCGATGTTATCATCACTCAGCCTTCTATCATGGGTAAAATCGGTGCTCTAGGTCGTGTATTAGGTCCTCGTGGTTTAATGCCGAATCCAAAAAGTGGTACAGTTACAAACGAAGTTGGTAAAGCTGTAACTGAAGTAAAAGCTGGTAAAATCGACTTCAAAGTTGACAAAACTGGTATCGTTCATACTTCAATCGGTAAAGTTTCTTTCACTGCAGATCAAATTCGTGATAATGCTAAAGAATTTATTTCTACTATTATCAAATTGAAACCATCAGCAGCTAAAGGTACATATATTAAGAGCATTTTTCTTTCAAGTACCATGAGTCCGGGTATCAAGATTGATCCTAAATCAGTTGAAGAAAACTAAAATTAAGGAATTATGAGAAAGGAAGATAAAGGTGCTATGGTGGAGCTTATAGCTTCTACTATTAAAGAATACAGTCACTTCTATATCGCTGATACTACAGGGTTGAACGCTGCAAAGACTAGCGATTTCAGAAGAGCATGTTTCAAAGCTGACGTAAAATTATTAGTGGTTAAAAACACTATGTTGAAGAAAGCTCTTGAATCATTAGATACAGATTTTTCTCCGCTATACGGAGCATTGAAAGGTACATCTGCAATGTTGTTCTCTAACGTAGGTAACGAACCTGCGAAATTGATCAAAACTTTCCGCAACAAAGGTGAAATTCCTGCGTTGAAAGGTGCTTATGTAGAAGAGAGTTTCTACGGAGCAGATCAATTGAACACACTTTGTGCGATCAAGAGCAAAAACGAGCTTATCGCAGACGTTGTATCATTGCTTCAATCTCCAATGCGCAACATTATTTCAGCTCTTGTTGCTAAGGCTGAAAAAGAAGGTGAATCAGCAGCTGCAGAGTAATCTGCTTCTGATCCCAACATAAGATAATTAAGAAATTAGTATAAACTATTTAAACTATACAGAAATGGCAGATTTGAAAAATTTTGCTGAACAATTAGTAAACTTAACAGTTAAAGAAGTTAACGAACTAGCAGAGATCCTTAAAAATGAGTACGGTATTGAGCCAGCTGCTGCTGCAGTTGTTATGGCTGGTCCTGCTGCTGAAGCTGTTGAAGAAAAAACATCATTTGATGTTGTTTTGAAATCAGCTGGTGCTAGCAAATTAGCTATCGTTAAAGCTGTTAAAGAATTAGCTGGTCTTGGCTTGAAAGAAGCTAAAGATATCGTTGACGCTGCTCCTGCAACATTGAAAGAAGGTGTATCTAAAGACGAAGCTGAAGCTCTTAAAAAACAACTTGAAGAGCTTGGAGCTGAAGTTGAACTTAAGTAATATATCCTTCTATCTAGGAATAATGGTTAGGAACCCTCTTTCGAGGGTTCTTAACCTTTTTGCGCTTTATTTTTTTAGTTTCAACTAATCCACTCTTACAATGTCTTTGAATAACGCTAATCAAAGGGTAAATTTTGCATCAATTAAGAATCCACTTTCTTATCCGGATTTTCTTGAAGTGCAATTAAAGTCCTTCCAAGACTTTCTACAACTCGATACTCCAGCTGAAACACGTAAGAATGAGGGATTATACAAAGTATTTGCTGAAAACTTCCCCATTGCAGATACAAGAAATAACTTCGTTCTAGAGTTCTTAGATTACTATATCGATCCTCCTAAATATTCTATCGATGAGTGTTTGGAGCGCGGTTTGACTTATAGTGTTCCGTTGAAAGCGAAACTTAAACTATACTGTACAGACCCTGAACATGAAGATTTCGATACAGTAATCCAAGATGTTTATTTGGGACCTATCCCATACATGACTGAAAAAGGTACATTTGTTATCAATGGAGCAGAGCGTGTCGTTGTGTCACAGCTTCACCGTTCTCCAGGTGTATTCTTTGGTCAGAGTGTACATGCTAACGGAACAAAACTTTATTCTGCTCGTGTAATTCCTTTTAAAGGATCTTGGATTGAATTTGCAACTGACATTAATAATGTCATGTATGCTTATATCGATCGTAAAAAGAAATTACCGGTTACAACTCTTTTAAGAGCTATTGGCTTTGAGAGTGACCGTGACATTCTTGAAATTTTCGGTTTGGCAGAAGAAGTGAAGGCTAATAAAACTGCGTTAAGCAAAGCTGTTGGTCGTAAACTTGCTGCTCGTGTTTTGAAAACATGGATCGAAGACTTCGTTGATGAAGATACAGGTGAGGTTGTTTCTATAGAGCGTAACGAAATTGTTATTGATCGTGAAACTGTATTGGAAGAAGATCATATCGAAGCAATCGTTGATTCGGGTGCGAACTCAATCCTTTTGCATAAAGACGAAATGAATCTTTCTGATTATGCGATCATTTACAATACCTTACAGAAAGACCCTAGTAACTCTGAAAAAGAGGCTGTAATCTATATATATCGTCAGCTTCGTAGTGCTGAACCTGCAGATGATGCAAGTGCACGCGAGGTAATTCAAAACTTGTTCTTCTCTGATAAGAGATATGACTTAGGCGAGGTTGGACGTTTCAGAATCAATAAGAAATTAAATTTGAACATTGATTCGGACGTTAAAGTTTTGACAAAAGAAGATATCATCTCTATCATTAAGTATTTGATCGAACTGATCAACTCGAAAGCGATTGTAGATGATATTGACCACTTAAGTAACCGTCGTGTAAGAACTGTCGGTGAACAGCTTTACAACCAATTCGGTATCGGTTTGGCGCGTATGGCGCGTACGATTCGTGATCGTATGAATGTTCGCGATAACGAGGTGTTTACTCCGATTGATTTGATTAATGCGAAAACAATTTCGTCTGTAATCAACTCATTCTTCGGTACAAATGCTTTGTCTCAGTTCATGGATCAAACGAATCCTCTGGCAGAGTTGACTCACAAACGTCGTATGTCTGCTTTAGGTCCTGGTGGTCTTTCTCGTGATCGTGCCGGATTTGAGGTTCGTGACGTTCACTATACGCACTATGGTCGTTTGTGTCCGATCGAAACACCGGAGGGTCCAAACATTGGTTTGATTTCTTCTTTGTGTGTTTACGCGAAGATTAACGAACTTGGTTTTATCGAAACTCCTTATCGTGTTGTTACAGATAGTACAGTTAATCTTAACCAAAATGAGATTACTTATCTGACAGCTGAAGAAGAAGAAGGTAAAATCATCGCGCAAGGTAATGCGCCGTTGGATGAAAACGGTCGTTTTATTAAGAGTCGTGTTAAAGCTCGTCAGGAGGGTGACTTCCCGTTGGTTGAACCAAATGAAGTTGACTTGATGGACGTATCTCCTACTCAGATTGCTTCGATTGCGGCATCTTTGATTCCTTTCCTGGAGCATGATGATGCGAACCGTGCATTGATGGGATCTAACATGATGCGCCAGGCTGTGCCTTTATTGCGTGCTGAGGCTCCTATCGTAGGAACAGGTATCGAAGGACAGCTGATCGAAGATTCACGTACGCAAATTACTGCTGCGCGTGGAGGCTTTATCGAATATGTAGATGCGAATGTTATTCGTATTAAATATGACAGATCGGAAGAAGAAGAGTTTGTAAGCTTTGAAACTTCTGTGAAAGAATATAGAATTCCTAAATTCAGAAAAACTAACCAGAATACAACTATTGACTTGCGTCCGATTTGTCGTCCGGGTCAACGTGTTGAAAAAGGTCAGATTCTGACAGAAGGTTATTCAACTCAAAACGGAGAGCTTGCTCTAGGTAAGAACCTGAAAGTGGCATACATGCCTTGGAAAGGTTATAACTATGAGGATGCGATCGTACTTAACGAACGTATTGTTCGTGAAGATATCTTTACTTCTGTACACGTTGATGAATACTCATTAGAGGTTCGTGAAACAAAACGTGGTATGGAAGAGTTGACTTCTGATATTCCGAATGTGAGTGAAGAGGCAACAAAAGATTTGGACGAAAAAGGTATTGTACGTGTTGGTGCACGTATTGTTCCGGGTGATATCATGATCGGTAAGATTACACCAAAAGGTGAGTCTGATCCATCTCCGGAAGAAAAACTTCTTCGTGCGATCTTCGGTGACAAAGCAGGTGATGTGAAAGATGCTTCTTTGAAAGCTTCTCCTTCATTGTCTGGTGTTGTTATCGGAACAAACTTGTTCTCTCGTGCAATGAAAGTTAAAAAAGGACGTAATGCAGATAAAGCAATTCTTCCTAAACTTGACGAAGAGTATGAGTTGAAGATGAACAAACTGAAATCAGTATTGGTAGATAAACTGCTTGTATTGACTGAAGGTTTGGCTTCTCAGGGTGTTCTTGATTATTTAGGTGTTGAGCTTATTACGAAAGGTACTAAGTTCTCAGATCGTAATTTGAGAGAACTTGACTATAATAGTATTCAAGTGAGCGGATGGACTACTGATGAGCACAAAAATGAGCTTATCAAGCAAGTTATCATGAATTACTTGAAGAAATATAAAGAGTTGGATGCAGAACTAAAACGTAAGAAATTTGACCTTACGATCGGAGATGAACTTCCAACAGGTATCATTCAATTAGCTAAAGTCTATATCGCTAAGAAACGTAAGATTGGTGTGGGTGATAAAATGGCCGGTCGTCACGGTAACAAAGGTATCGTATCACGCGTTGTTCGTGCTGAAGATATGCCTTTCCTTGAAGACGGAACACCAGTTGATATCGTTCTTAACCCACTAGGGGTACCTTCTCGTATGAACCTTGGACAGATATTTGAAGCTGTTTTAGGATGGGCTGGTAAAGACCTGGGTGTTAAGTTTGCTACGCCAATTTTTGACGGTGCTGACATAGACGACTTGAACGAATGGACTGATAAAGCAGGTATCCCTCGTTATGGTAAAGCTTATCTTTATGATGGTGGTACCGGTGAGCGTTTTGACCAGACTGCGACTGTAGGTGTAACATATATGTTGAAACTGGGTCACATGGTTGAAGACAAAATGCACGCTCGTTCTATTGGTCCTTACTCATTGATTACGCAGCAGCCATTGGGTGGTAAAGCTCAGTTTGGTGGTCAGCGTTTCGGAGAGATGGAGGTTTGGGCAATCGAGGCCTTCGGTGCTGCTCACATCCTTCAGGAAATCTTGACGATTAAATCGGATGATGTAAACGGACGTTCTAAAGCGTACGAGGCAATTGTTAAGGGTGAACCAATGCCGGCTGCAGGTATTCCTGAGTCATTGAACGTGTTACTACACGAGCTTAAAGGTCTTGGTTTAAGTGTAAATCTTGAGTAAAATGCATATATAAAAGGAACAGGAGGGTTTATCCCCTCCTATCCCTTTATTTAATGCTTTATAGTTTTCAGAAATCAACTCTTTATACATCAGTATATGGCTTTTAGAAGAGAAAATAAGGTTAAAAACAACTTCACGAAGATTTCTATCGGTTTAGCTTCTCCAGAAGAGATTCTTGAGAACTCAAGCGGTGAAGTTCTAAAACCTGAAACAATAAACTATCGTACCTATAAACCAGAACGTGACGGTTTATTCTGCGAACGTATTTTCGGACCTGTAAGAGATTACGAATGTCACTGTGGTAAATACAAACGTATTCGTTATAAAGGTATTGTTTGTGACCGTTGTGGGGTTGAAGTAACTGAGAAGAAAGTACGTCGTGAGCGTATGGGGCACATTCAATTGGTAGTTCCTGTAGCTCATATCTGGTATTTCCGTTCATTACCTAACAAAATCGGTTATCTTTTAGGCTTGCCTACAAAGAAAATGGATGCTATCATTTACTACGAACGTTATGTAGTTATCCAACCAGGTTTGAAGGAACAAGATGGTATTGCTAAGTTTGATTTATTATCAGAAGAAGAGTATCTGAATATTTTAGATGAACTTCCATATGAAAATCAAATGCTGGACGATAACGATCCAAATAAATTCATTGCCAAAATGGGTGCAGAGGCACTTATTGATTTGTTGCAACGTCTGGATCTTGACTCATTATCTTATGAGTTGCGTCACAGAGCCAATACAGATGGTTCTCAACAGCGTAAAGCTGAAGCATTGAAAAGACTTCAGGTAGTTGAATCTTTCCGTGCTTCTAAACATAGAAATAAACCGGAATGGATGATTTTAAAAGTTATCCCGGTTATTCCTCCCGAACTTCGTCCGTTAGTTCCACTTGACGGAGGTCGTTTTGCTACTTCTGACTTAAATGACTTATATCGTCGTGTGATCATACGTAACAATCGTTTGAAACGTTTGATCGAGATCAAAGCTCCTGAAGTTATCTTACGTAATGAAAAACGTATGCTTCAAGAGGCAGTTGACTCTTTATTGGATAACTCACGTAAATCTAGCTCAGTTAAGAACGATGCGAACAGACCATTGAAATCTCTTTCAGACAGTTTGAAAGGTAAACAAGGTCGTTTCCGTCAGAACTTATTGGGTAAACGTGTGGATTATTCAGCTCGTTCGGTAATCGTCGTTGGTCCGGAGCTTAAAATGCATGAATGTGGTATTCCTAAAATGATGGCTGCAGAGCTTTTCAAACCATTCGTTATTCGTAAGTTGATCGAACGTGGTATTGTGAAGACTGTAAAATCAGCGAAGAAAATCGTTGACAGAAAAGAGCCGGTTGTTTGGGATATTCTTGAACACGTGATGAAAGGTCATCCGGTATTATTAAACCGTGCCCCTACTCTTCACCGTTTAGGTATTCAGGCATTCCAGCCAAAAATGATTGAAGGTAAAGCAATTCAACTTCACCCATTAGCATGTACGGCGTTCAATGCCGATTTCGATGGTGACCAGATGGCGGTTCACTTACCATTAGGTAATGAAGCGGTTCTGGAAGCTCAAATGTTGATGCTTGCTTCACATAATATTTTGAACCCTGCCAATGGAGCACCGATTACGGTACCTTCTCAGGACATGGTTCTTGGTCTTTATTATATTTCAAAACTTCGTCCTGGTGCTAAAGGTGAAGGATTGAAATTCTATGGACCGGAAGAAGCGATCATTGCTTACAATGAAGGACGTGTTACTTTACACGCGATCGTTCAGGTAATGGTTGATGATTTAGATGAAAACGGTAACCTTGTGAACGTTATGCGTGAAACTTCTGTGGGACGTATCATGGTAAATGAATTCGTACCGAAAGAAGTTGGTTATCTGAATGAAATCTTATCTAAGAAATCGCTTAGAGATATCATTGGTAACGTTATTAAAGTTTGTGGTGTTACTCGTACAGCACAATTCCTTGACGATATCAAAGATTTAGGATACAAAATGGCATTTAGAGGTTGCCTTTCGTTTAACCTTGAGGATGTTATTATTCCGGCTGAAAAAGATGAATTAGTTCAAGAAGGTTATCAGGAAGTTGAACAGATTATGAATGACTATAACATGGGATTCATTACGTACAACGAACGTTATAACCAGATCATTGATACATGGACTCACGTTAACTCGAAATTGTCAAATATTTTGATGAAACAGATGGCAACAGATAACCAAGGATTTAACTCGGTTTATATGATGCTTGATTCAGGAGCCCGTGGTTCGAAAGAACAGATTCGTCAGCTTTCAGGTATGCGTGGTTTGATGGCTAAGCCTCAGAAAGCGGGTGCTGAAGGTGGACAAATTATCGAGAATCCGATCTTGTCTAACTTTAAAGAAGGTCTATCGGTGTTAGAGTACTTTATCTCTACCCACGGTGCTCGTAAAGGTCTTGCCGATACAGCATTGAAAACTGCCGATGCCGGATATCTTACTCGTCGTTTGGTTGACGTTGCTCAAGACGTTATCATTCATGAGGAAGATTGTGGAACTTTACGCGGTCTTATCTGTACTGAGATCAAAAATAACGAAGAGACAGTGGCTTCATTGTACGAACGTATTTTAGGTCGTGTATCAGTTCATGATATTCAACATCCGTTGACAGGTGAAATTATCTGTAACTCTGGAGAAGAAATTACAGAGGATATGGCAAAAGCTATTCAAAATTCACCAATCGAACGTGTTGAGATTCGTTCAGTTCTTACATGTGAATCTAAGAAAGGTGTTTGTGCTCGTTGTTACGGTCGTAACCTTTCTACAGGTAAAATGGTACAAAAAGGAGAAGCAGTTGGTGTTATCGCCGCTCAGTCAATTGGTGAGCCGGGTACTCAGCTTACACTTCGTACGTTCCACGTCGGGGGGGTTGCTTCGAATATCGCTGCTATTTCTAATGTTACATCAAGATATGATGGTTTCTTAGAAATCGATGAGCTTCGTACTGTTGAAACTAAAGACGAATCAGGTAAAGAATTATCTATTGTTGTAAGCCGTTTGGCTGAGCTTCGTATTGTTGATCCGAATACGAAGATTGTTTTGACAACAACAAATATACCTTACGGTTCTAAGTTATATTTCCAACCTAACGATACTGTTAAAAAAGGAGATATAATTTGTGAATGGGATCCATTTAATGCCGTAATCGTATCAGAGGTTTCAGGTCGTGTTCAACTTGAAAGTGTTATTGAGAATGTTACTTACAAGGTAGAATCAGATGAGACTACAGGTCTTCGTGAGAAAATCATTATTGAATCTCGTGAACGTACTAAAGTTCCTGCTGCTAATATCGTTGATAAAAACGGTAACATTATTAAAACATATAACTTACCGGTAGGAGCTCACTTATTGAAAGAAGAAGGTGATGAAATCAATGCCGGTGAAGAGTTCGTTAAGATCCCACGTGCTGTAGGTAAAGCAGGTGATATCACGGGAGGTCTTCCACGTGTAACTGAATTGTTTGAGGCTCGTAACCCTTCTAATCCGGCTGTTGTGGCTGAGATTGATGGTGAGGTTAAATTCGGTAAAGTAAAACGTGGTAATCGTGAGATCTCTGTTACTTCAAAAACTGGTGAGGTTAAGAAATACTTAGTTTCTCTTTCTAAACAAATTCTTGTTCAGGAAAATGACTACGTAAGAGCAGGTACTCCTCTATCTGACGGAGCTACAACTCCAGCGGATATTCTTAATATCAAAGGTCCTACTGCGGTACAGGAATATATCGTAAACGAAGTTCAGGACGTATATCGTCTGCAAGGTGTGAAAATCAATGATAAACACTTTGAGGTTATTGTACGTCAGATGATGCGTAAAGTTACAATTGTTGATCCGGGTGATACTCGTTTCCTTGAAGCACAAATCATTGATAAACATGATTTCATGGAAGAAAATGATCGTATCTGGGGTAAAAAGGTTATCGTTGAAGCGGGAGATTCTCAAACAATGAAACCAGGTCAGATTGTAACGCCTCGTAAACTTCGTGATGAGAATTCGATGTTGAAACGTCGTGATATGAAGTTGGTTGAAGTACGTGATGCAATTCCTGCAACATCGTCTCAGAACCTTCAGGGTATTACACGTGCGGCTCTTCAAACAACAAGCTTCATCTCTGCTGCTTCGTTCCAGGAAACAACGAAAGTCCTTAACGACGCTGCTATCAACGGTAAAGTTGACAGACTTGAAGGTTTGAAAGAAAACGTTATTTGTGGTCACTTAATTCCTGCAGGAACAGGTCAGCGTGATTTTGAAAAATTGATCGTTGGTCCTAAAGAAGAATACGAAAAAGCTTTTGCTTCTCGTAGAACTTTGATCGATGCAGAATAATTTATAGAAAAAGAGGATACTGATAAGGTATCCTCTTTTTTATTTATATGAATGATTAATATCGGAAACTACTTCCTCCCAGAAACTCACGTAGCAACGATGTTGAAGGGATTTCATGTTCATAGATTGCTTTGAAGTAATTTAGAAATTTCAATAATCGATAAGATTCTCCAAACTCTTTACAATTCTGCGGGACCTCCTTTAAGAGTGGTTCAGCATGATTCTTTATTACCGGCAATTCAAATAGTAACGCCGAATTAAACATGGCGTCAGCATTTTCCTGATATGGAAATATCCATTTTTCTTCTCCCCTTCTGACACTTTCCCATCTCGCAATGGTATCTTTAGCCGAATATTTGCGATATTTACTGTCCCTGATTATACGGCGCAATAAACGGTTATCAGTCGTAGGAATCCAGTTGTGATCATCCAACGATATCGTTGTCAGTGCAGATACATATATACGGAATTTGACATTTTCGGGAATGTGTGGTGTTAAATCCGGATTTAATGCATGTATTCCTTCTAATACAAGAACATTATTCTCATTCAGCTGAATAAACTTGCCTTTATTGTATTCTCTTTTACCTGTTTCAAAATTAAATGTAGGAAGTTCTACTTTCTCACCTGCCAAGATAGCTTCCAGATCGCGGTTAAATGTTTCCAGATCTAGTGCATAAAGAGATTCGAAATCATGATCTCCGTGCTCATCCAACGGGGTATTTTCTCTGTTGAGGAAATAATCATCTAATGATACAGCAATCGGTCTGATCAGATTAGTCATTAACTGAATACTCAATCGTTTGGAGAATGTGGTTTTCCCTGATGAAGAGGGTCCCGATATCAGAATCACTTTTACGCCTTCCTTGCTTGCTATTTCATCAGCAATTTTCGCAATTCTCTTTTCATGTAAAGCCTCAGACAATTTAATTAAATCTGAAGCTAGATCCTTATCAATAGCCCTATTCAACTCACCTACATTTCGTAGACCGATAATTTTATTAAACTTTACATTTTCGGAAAACACATCGAGAAGTTTTGTCTGATGCACAAATTCTTCAAGTTCTGTAGGGTTGTTTCTTTTAGGAATACACAAGAGCAGGCCTCCATTATATCGTTGCAGATCAAACAAATCAATGTAACTTGTCGATGGAGCCAGACACCCATAGTAATAATCGATATGCTTTCCTAGCATATAGTATGTATAGTAGCAGTCTCCTGTTGATTTAAGAAGGTTATAAATGTCTTTTTTCTTCAGATCTTTGAACAGCCGCAGAACTTCATCAGTTTGCCCTTCCAATCTTTTAAAATGTAGATCTTGCTTGATTATTTCCTGCATTTTTGATTTAACGGACAGTATCTCTTCATCGGTCAGATGTCTTCCTAAATCAATCGTACAGTAATACCCTTTAGAGATCGGATGCTCAATCCGAAGTTCTACACCCGGGAATAATTCATCAACCGCTTTATATAAAATGAAGCACAGCGAGCGCGTGTAGCAGCGCATACCTGAAGAAGAACTTATGTCGATAAATTCAATATCTTTCGAATTATAAACTCTGAATTTGAGTCCTTCCGTTTTGTTATTTACTTTTGCTGCGATTAATTTATAAGGTAATTTTATATCAATTAGCTCAGCAATTTGAATAAGTGATGTACCAACGGGAACACTATAGAATGTTCCGTTGTTTTTACAATATATGCGTACTTCATTTTTCATACACAAATTAGTTTAAGATTGATAACTAAAGAATTGAAAGAGGTAAATATAATAATTGATATTACACTCTTATTACAAAACAACTTTATTTATCTAATATACAATTTATAAGCTAAAGTGTTAGATCGTTAGAGTGATTTTTCTATAAATTTGTCCGAAATCATTTTAGATAGAATAGAAAACCAACAAAACAGTAAAACTAAAAAACAATGAATTATTCATTCTATGATTTTTTGACTCTTTGCGGTTCATTAGGTATGTTCCTTTATGGAATGAAGGTGATGAGCGAAGGATTACAAAAAGTTGCCGGTGATAGATTGCGTGGAATTCTTGCCACGATGACTAAAAACCGACTTATGGGTGTATTGACAGGTGTAATGATTACAGCACTTATTCAGTCATCTTCTGCAACAACCGTGATGGTTGTTAGTTTCGTGAATGCAGGTTTGCTTACCTTGGCACAGTCGATAACTGTTATCATGGGTGCTAATATCGGTACAACAATTACTGCATGGATTATATCCTTCTTTGGATTTAAATTTAGTATCAGTGTTCTTGCTCTTCCACTGATCGGACTTGCAATTCCGTTTATCTTTTCATCGAACAGCAAACGAAAGTCATGGGGTGAATTCATGGTTGGTTTTGCTTTTCTGTTCATGGGTCTTGATTTTCTAAAAAACGCCGTTCCCGACATTAAAAGTAATCCCGAAATTCTTGAGTTCCTAGCTCAATACACGCAAATGGGATTTGCTTCTACGCTTCTTTTCCTTTTAATTGGTACGATTTTAACGGTAATCGTTCAATCGTCCAGCGCAACAATGGCCATCACATTAATCATGTGTAGCAAAGGCTGGATCTCATTTGATATTGCAGCAGCAATGGTTTTAGGTGAAAATATTGGTACTACGATTACTGCAAATGTTGCAGCAATAAGCGCAAATGTTTCTGCTAAAAGAGCCGCTTTATCTCACTTAATGTATAACGTATTCGGTGTAACATGGGTACTGATATTATTTCAACCATTTATTGCATTGATTACTATGATTATGACGAAATATGGTGTTGGAGAACCTGATGCTTTAATGAATCTTACTCATAATATGAGTGCGCAAACTCAGGCGCTGATTGAAAGCAAGGAGACACTGACAGATCCAAATATGATTGCTTTAAGAGAGCAGTATCAGGCAGGTCAGGTGTCTGTTTCTTATGCATTGTCTTTATTCCATACATTGTTTAATGTTACGAACATGTTTATTATGATCTGGTTCGTGAAAGGATATGTATATGTCGTTTCTACTCTGATCAAACAAAAACGTTCGGAAGAAGATTTTCATTTACAGTTTATTTCAACAGGAATGCTTTCTACAGCTGAATTTTCGATTGTTCAGGCTCGCAAAGAAATACTGGTTTATCTGGAAAGAACACAACGTATGTTTGGTTTCGTACGTGAGTTATATAAAGAAAAACCAAACAGTGATGAATTCGTGAAATTATTCTCCCGCATTGAAAAATACGAAGGCATCAGTGATCGTATGGAGCTGGAAATAGCGAACTATCTGAATCAGGTTTCAGAAGGTCGTCTGAGCTCTGAAAGTAAATCTGCGATTCGTCGTATGCTTACGAAAGTTACTGAAATTGAGAGTATCGGAGATAGCTGTTTCCATATTGCGAGAACGATTAATCATAAAGCAAAAACACATATCGAATATACCGAAGAGATGGATTCTCATGTTCAGCGTATGTTTGATTTGGTAGAACAGGATCTGGCAGACCTTCATCAGTTGATGTCTAAAGACACGAATGAGGAAATGATCAATAAGCTGGACTTCGAAGGTATGCATGCGAAGGAGAAAGAAATTAATAATTATCGTGGCATGTTGCGTCGTCAGAATCTGGAAGATGTAAATGCAAAGCTTTATACATA
Source organism: Bacteroidales bacterium (assembly GCA_051657185.1). GTDB lineage: Bacteria > Bacteroidota > Bacteroidia > Bacteroidales > UBA7332 > UBA7332. The sequence goes on from JBOFKE010000052.1 coordinate 15,307, forward strand.
TCAGGCTGGTATCAACTATATGGATATTATCATGGAATGTGAGAAGTTAGGTGATTATGTAATGAATGTAGTCGATGCTATTGAAGAGAAAAAACATCAACAGCAACTACTTTAATTGGACTATTATACTTTAAATATGGCTATCTCTTAATTTGAGAGATAAATAAAAAAACGATAAGAATATTCTGAATAGAATTTCTTATCGTTTTTTTATTTAATAGGAATTTAGTAATTCTTTCGCATATCCATTATAGGCAGTTAGCTTATTTGTTTTCTGTATTTTCTTTTTTAGCTTCTTATTTCCTTCAGGTAAAAGATACTCCCAAAATGTTTGCATTTTAGTTAAGACCTGATGCTCTCCGCTTAACTCCTTAAGATAGATCTCATACAATTCGGCATGTAATTCAGCAATCTTAGTATATAATTCTTTAGAAGTCCAGTTATTGTTTGATTTCCATTCGATAGCCATAGCAGGATTAGCCAGAAGTCCCCTTCCGATCATAACACCCTTTAATAAAGGAAATTTTTCCAGAATGCCATCGATATCAGACGTACTTTGTATATCGCCATTATAGATAAGAGGTTTTTTACAATTATCGTATATTTCCTGAAAGGCATCCATGTCAACAGTACCTTTGTATTGTTGTTTTCCATATCGGGCATGAACTCCGATTGTCGTCAGATTCGATTCGTTCAGCAAAGGCATTACTTTCAAAAGTTCTTCTTTGCTATCCCAGCCTAATCTGGTTTTTAAAGAAAACCTCATTTCAGACCTTTGATTGATTGTCGAAATTAACTCTTCTATCAGTTCAGGATACGGAAGAATCCCCGCACCCTTTTTCTTGTTCGCAATCAGCGGAAACGGACATCCCAGATTCAGATCAGCTGAACTGTGCCCTTTTTCAAGAAACAAGTCAGTCAATCGATTGATTTCTTCTGCAGAAGATGCAATCATCTGAGGAACAAGCGGACAAGAATTCTGCTCTGCAGCGATATCTCGTAGATCTTTATTCCGGAATGTACCTCTTTCTATACGAACGAAAGGGGTATAATACGTATCTACTCCGCCAAATATTCTGTGATGAGCGTTTCTATATAATAATTCCGTAAACCCCTGAAGAGGTGCGAATTGTATTTCAAAATTTGTTCTATCCATTGTTTTATCTATAAGTGACGCGAAGTTACCTTTTTGTAAACCATCTCTCGCTAACTCTTATTGAAAAAATATATACATGTTCTCAATAAATCCTTATATTTGTCCGATACAATAAAATGTTGAATCAAAAAACTCTATAATTATGAAGTTTAGCGAATTATCAAACCAAATATTCTCTGATTGTACGAATTATTATCACACAATGGATAATGTGGATGCACAAATGGAAAATCCTTACGAATTGCGTTCGATTGAATATTATTTATTTCTAAAAAACTGGATTGACGCAGTTCAATGGCATTTGGAAGATATTATTCGTGATCCGCAGATTGATCCGGTACAGGCATTGGAAATCAAGAGACGTATAGATAAATCAAATCAGGACAGAACAGATTTAGTAGAATTGCTGGACAGTTATTTCCTGGATAAATATAAAGACATCAAAGCTGATGCAAATGCTCAAATCAATACAGAGAGTCCGGCATGGGCACTTGATCGTCTTTCAATCCTGGCATTGAAAATCTATCATATGGAACAGGAAGTTTCACGTCAGGATGCAGCAGCTGCTCATATTGAACAATGCCAGACCAAACTTAATATACTTCTTGAACAGAAAAATGACTTATCAACAGCTATTGACCAGTTGTTGACAGATATTGAAAATGGCAAGAAATATATGAAAGTATATAAGCAAATGAAGATGTATAACGATCCGAGCCTGAACCCGGTACTTTATGCAAAGAAATAAGAAGAAAATACTTATAACTCGCTTTTCTGCTATCGGGGATGTCGCAATGACGATCCCCGTAGTTTATTCTTTTGCCCGCCAAAATCC
>JBOFKE010000053.1:0-8144 GCA_051657185.1 Bacteroidales bacterium
TAGCTACATGTACGTCTGTTTCTTCTAAAAGACGAATCAAGCCTTGTTTGTGTCCGATGCTTGATACGGTAATTCTTTTTGGACTCCATGCATACCCCCAAGGTGCAGTCAGTATTTGCAATACTTTCTTTAACTCATCGAAATTGTCGAGCGGTTCGCCCATACCCATGAATACGAGATTGGTCAATTGGTCCGATTCGGGGATCGATTGTATCTGATTGATGATTTCATTAGAAGACAGGTTGCCGTTGAACCCTTGTTTGCCAGTCATGCAAAACAAACAATTCATTTTGCAGCCAACTTGTGAGGATACGCAAAGCGTAGCTCTGTCTTCGGTCGGAATATATACCGATTCGATAAATTTATTTTCGCCAGTTTTAAACAGATACTTAATTGTACCATCAACTGACTTCTGAGCATCGGAAGGTCCGGCACATCCGATTGTGTATTTTTCAGCCAAAGCTTCGCGAGCCTTAAGAGACAGATTGGTCATTTGCTCAATTGCAGTGACCTTTTTCTTATAAAGCCAGTCAGCTATTTGTTTCGCCGTAAATCCGGGTAGTCCTAATTCGGATGTTATATTTTTTAGCTCTTCGAGCGTTTTCCCTAATAGAGGTTCCATATCTTATTTGATTGAGAATTTAGTATATAGCCCTTTCATTATTAAACAATGAAAGTGATTACAAAGTTACGAATATTCCTGTTTGCTGATCCATCCGGATATTTATTTAAGCTTAAATAGGATATAGGGGATAAAAAAAGAGCGGAAACCCGGAAGGTTCCCGCTCTATATATAAATAGCTGAAAGCTTTTTATTAGAAGAAGTTTACACGATTATCTTCGATATCAGCATCCATACGAAGAACGTTAAATGTCTGATAAATGATTCTGTAAGCCAAAGAATTCTCAATTGCTGAGATTTCTGCTTTTTGATCATAAGGTTTTTCGTTGTCAGCTTTGTTGAATACATTGATAACGAATACACCGTTCAGACCTTTAACAGGAGCTGATAACTGGTTAAGTTGTGACATTGGTGCAAGAGCACAAAGAACCGGTTCGTTTCCGATACCTGTGATGCGTTGTGTGTTGAAGTTAACCATCATTGCTGTATCTACACTTGTTTGCATTGCCTGAGCGTAAGCATCAAGAGAAGTCAGATTTTTTGATTTCAAATCGGCGATAATGATTTCTGCTTTTTTGTCGTTGATTACTTCATTTTTCAACATCGCTTTTACTTGAGCAAGTGGCGTATAACCTTTTTCAGTGATACCGTCCAAAGCAACTACAACAAAGTTATTTCCAACTTCGAAGATTGGAGAAATTTCTCCTTTTTTAGCTGTTCTGAAAGCCCAAGCCGTAGCTTGTCTTGCATTTTGTACTGTTCCCAGGTTGTAATCATTTGCTGTAAGAGCTGGATTTGAAAGAACGTTGTATCCTTTTTCTACAGCGTTTTTCTCAAAGTCCGCGATGTTTTTGTTTGAAGCAACATAAGCATTTAGTTCGTTATATAAGTTATTATATGTACGAGAGCTTGCTGTAACTTCCATGTCAATAACTGCTAATTTCACTTTAGCAACCGGAGCCGTTCTTTCTGTAACCTGAACTAACTGGATTCCATAAGGTGATTTGATAGTTGTTATTTTATTAAGAGGTGCATTGAATGCAGCATCTACAAATTCGCTACCAGCTTGTGAAGCTGCAATTTCGTTAACCCAACCAAGTTCGCCGCCGTTTTGTGCTGATTGATGGTGAGAGAACTGAGCTGCCAATTCATTGAATTTAGCGCCTTTGTTGATTTCGGTAGTTAAGCTGTCCGCTAATTTTTCACCTTGAGCATCATTCGGAAGAACGATCATACGAACGTTTGCTGAATCGGGAGCTGTTGTTTTACCAAGGATTTTAGCCATTGAGTAAACATCTCCTTCATACGATGGAGTTTTTACATCACCTGTATTTGATTCGTTAACGAATGCTTGTAATGATGGAGAAAGGCTGCTAACAGAAATGTAAGCATCAATGAATGGAGAATCTGAGTTGTCTACAACCAATTCTTTCACATCTGAAGAAGTTGTAAATTCGCCTTGGATTTCATCCATTTTTTGTTCTACTTCAGCGAAATCTTCTTTGCTCGGACGGATCGGAAGAGTCAGGTATTTAACGCTTCTTGTCTCGTCTTGTTTGAATTGCTCTTTGTATTTATCGTAAACTTTCTGATAGTCTTTATCTGAAACTTTGATTGTTGAGTCAGCAATTGAAGAATAAGGTTGCATAGCAAAAGCGAAATCTGCATTTACTTTACCGCCATTATACATAGACTGTGCTTCAATCGGGTTTGCAATGACACCTTTAGCAATAAGCGCATTGTATTTTTCTTCCAAACGTTGTTGTTTGATAGATTTTTCCCAGAACATCCAGTAGTTTTTAAGCTGTTTGATTTGTTCAGCGCCTTCCGGACCGTATTGAGCAAGGTCTGTAGCATTGATAGTTCTTAGGAAATTCAATAACATAGCTTTATCAAAAGCACCTGTTTGAGGATTTCTGAAGAAAGGAATTTGCTGAACCATCGGAGAAATATTTTTTCCCTGGATCAAATCAAAAAGCTCTTCAGAAGAAACTGTAATGCCTAATTTTTCAAATTCTTCATTCATGATTTCTTCACGAACGATTCCTTCGTAAGCTGCCTGACGGATTTGAACGCTATACTCTTCCGGAAGAGTTTGCTGTCCTAACTGAATTTTATAAACTTCAGTTAACTCATTTACGCGATTATTGAAATCATCAAATGATACTTTTTTACCGTTAATTACAACTACTTTGTCTTGTTGACTTCTGAAAAAAGAGCTTCCTGAGTTAAGGAAGTCTCCGATTACAAACGCAAACAAGGCAAGACCAATTACACCAACCAAAAGGCCGGCTTTGTTTCTGATCGTTTCTAATGCTGCCATTATAATTCAATTATTTAGTATTTATTTTTTTGTTGTATTCTGCGTCGTCTCTATGCGAATTACTTTATATAGATTACTGCAATAGAGCGCACGAAGATACAAAAAATGAAAAAACATTGAAATTATATGGATACAAAATACATCTTATTTATGTAGATAATTTTGTTTGTTCTCATTTTTCTGAGAAATAGGAATTTTGCTGATTGAGATTTTTATGGATTAACAATGATTTGTAGTGTTAATAGTGTTTCGTTATTATATTAATTTCAAAACAGCTTCTTTGGTTGAAATATAAATTATAATTCATAAAATATGTATCCTTAAATCTTTATCTGGAGCGTATTTATGTTGTTTAGCAGTAAAAAGCGGCGTTGAAAAAGCAGTTTGTTAATATGTGTATATGTGCTAAAGCTGCTGTATTTTAGTTTTGGGTTTGTGAGACGTTTGATTTTTACATATCTTTGTAGGAGATTTAGCAGAAGAGAGAAAGTTAGATACAAATCAAAAACTTAACTACAAAATTAGATATGAGTTCAAGACGAAGGGGGGAATCCTTTGCCTTTATTGGTTTTCGTGATTATAAGAGACGCTTTAGCAGGTTTGTTTCAGCAAACCTATATTCGTTTTTTGTATGCTTTACCCGTCTATTCTTAAATCTTCATTTTCAGCTATCCTTAGATCGTGCTTCTTCGTATATTCCTCAATCTCTGAGGAGTTTTTCTACGTATATATTTCAATCAATCTATAATCCTTTAATTTTCATTTTTCATTTTATGAGACAAAAAGCTCGTTTGTGTGCGCTTATGACATGCTTAATGCTTGTCATCGGTTCGGCATTTGCTCAGGTTACAACATCTGGCCTTAACGGTAAGATTACTGATGGAAGAGAGGAGTTGATAGGTGCTTCTGTAGTAGCTATTCACATTCCGACAGGTTCTTCTTATGGTACTATTACGGATTTGGACGGACGTTTTCAATTGGCGGGTATGCGCCCCGGCGGTCCATACAAACTAACTATTTCTTATGTTGGTTATAATCCAGAAGAGTTCACTGATCTTAAATTGCCTTTAGGTGAAACCATTACGATGGATATTAAACTTGGAGAGCAAAGAGTACAATTGGGAGAGGCAACGGTTGTCGCAAAAGCCGGATTTAATTCGCAAAGAACCGGTTCGGCAAGTAACATCAACCAAGAGAAATTATCTCAGATGCCAACGATCTCTCGTAGTTTAAATGATTTTACGCGTTTGGTTCCTCAAGCGTCGCCATCGGGCAACGGGATGTCTTTTGCAGGGGCTAACAACCGTTATAACAGTTTCCAGATTGACGGAGCTGTAAATAATGACGTGTTTGGTTTGTCTGCAAGTGGAACAAACGGATCGCAAGCCGGTTCTCAACCGATTTCATTGGATGCTATCGAAGAAATTCAGGTAGTTATTGCGCCATTTGATGTTCGTCAAAGTGGTTTTACCGGTGGAGGTGTGAATGCGGTTACTAAATCCGGAACAAATGATTTTAAAGCAAGCGTTTACGCTTACGGAAATAATCAGGCGTTAGCGGGAACAACTGCCGGTGCAGATATTGAACACAGAGAAAAACTGTCTCGTCAGTATGATGCACAGTATGGTATTTCGTTAGGAGGTGCTTTACTTAAGAATAAATTATTCTTCTTTGTGAATGCAGAGCAACAAAGAAAAGCAAATCCGTTAGCTTACAATGTGGCTACTGATGGAGTGATTGGTGAGAACGATTCACAGATTACAAAAGAAGAAGCGGATCTTGTAGTGAATAAAGTAAAAGAGTTGACAGGTGGTTACGATGGTGGAGGATATGGTCCGCGTGACGGATTCATGAACTCGACAAAAGCGCTTGCGCGTATCGACTGGAATATCAGTGATAAGCATAAGATGACTTTGAGATACAACTTTGTAACCGGTCAGAATCTTTCTTTGTCGAGATCTAATAAAACCTTGCGTTTTAATGATAACGGATTTGTTTATAACAACAAAACACATTCATTGGTTGGTGAGTTAAATTCACAACTGAATAGCCGTATGAATAATGAATTCCGTGTAGGATATACACGTGTTCGTGACCAACGTACGCTTGAAGCTGATAATCCGTTCCCGTTCGTGAAAATCAAAATGTCGAGCGGTCGTATGATGCAGTTAGGAACTGAAGATAACTCGGGTGCGAATGCTTTAGAGCAGGACATCATTACATTGACAAATAACTTTAACTGGAATGTAGGTAAACACAGCCTTACATTTGGTACACATAATGAATTGTTCCTTCTTGAGAACTTGTATATCCGTAATCTTTATGGCGCTTATACTTACAGTTCTTTGGATGATTTCTTATCAATCGGAACGGCAAATGAAGCTATGCCGGAACAGTACTACTATGGACATGCGCGTGAAGAAATTACAGGTCGTCCGGATTGGGCTCCTCGTTTTGCAGCGGCACAATTAGGTTTTTATGCACAGGATCAATGGGATGTAACGGATCGTTTCCGTTTGACTTATGGTGTTCGTATGGATATTCCGGTATTTATTGATAAGCCACGTGCAAACGAGGCGTTTAATAACTCGGATATTGCTAAAGAATATGGTTATGTGAATCAAACGATGCCTAAATCAACTCCGCTGTTCTCGCCAAGAGCAGGTTTCAGATGGAATATGACACAGGATCGTTCGTCGGTTCTGCGAGGTGGATTAGGTATTTTCTCAGGACGTATTCCTTTTGTGTGGATTTCAAACTCATTCCAGAATACAGGTATCGAGTATGCTAAATACCAATATGATGCGAAGAATCCTTTCCCTTCAGACTTTAAATTCAATGCTGATGTGAATAATCAGTACAGAGGTGAAGGTGTGAAAACAACCGAAGTTAATCTTGTTACGAGAGACTTTAAATTCCCTCAGGTAATGCGTGCGAATTTAGCATTTGAGCAATTATTGCCGGGTGGTATTCGTGCTACATTCGAAGGGTTATATACAAAGAATCTGAATGATATCAACTACCGTAATCTTTTGGTGCAAGAAACGGGTGAATCAATAAATAACTTTGGCGATAACCGTCCGATGGTTAATAAAGAGCGTAATGAGAACTTTACGAATATCATGTTGCTTGAGAATACAAACAAAGGATATACGTATAATGTATCGGCTAAATTTGAGAAATCATTCAACTTCGGTTTAGATTTGATGGCTTCTTATACATTGGGCGAATCTAAAGGTGTTATTGATGGGTCAGGTAGTGTAGCTTACTCAAACTGGCAGTATAATGAGCAGTATGCAGGTCCGAATACACCGGAGGTTTCATATACAGATTATGACAATCGTCATCGTGTATTGTCAGCTGCTACTTACTCAAAAGCTTATGCAAAGAATTTCAGAACATCTGTTTCGTTAATCTATTCAGGTAATACAGGAGCTAACTACTCAATGATTTATAACGGAGATATCAATGGTGATGGTATTCGTGGTAATGACTTGATGTATGTGCCAACGAATGCTGAGATTGATCAGATGAAATTCAGACCGACAAATACATTGTCTGCAGATGCTCAAAAAGCGAATTTGAAAGAGTTTATCGGTAATCACAAAGATTTGAAAAAGATCCGTGGTAAAATTGCTCAGCGTAATGCTATGCATGCTCCATTCGAACATCACTTCGATTTCCGTGTAGCTCAGGATTTTATTTTCGGAAGAAACACAATTCAGGTATCTCTGGATATTTTGAATGTGGGTAACTTATTGAATCGTGCATGGGGATTATACTATCGTCCGGGATTCAATCACAATCCACTTAGTGTAATGTCTGTAGATAATACGAACACTCCGGAATTCCAGTTTAATACGGATCCCGATAAATCATGGATCGGTATTTCCGATTATGATTCTCGTTGGAGAGCGCAGTTAGGAGTTAAATATATCTTCTAATCCGCAAAACGATGCAAAGAGGTTTTCAACAAATTGTTAATAACTTCGTCTAAATAACAGGCGACTATGATTAATCTTTATGAGATTGATTGTAGTCGCCTGTCTTTGTTTGAAAAGTTGTCTCTTGGGTTTATCACAGAGCCGGAGATATAAAAAGTGAAGTTTTTAGTCAGTGATTTTTTTCTGTTTCGCTGATTGGATGCGGGATGTAACAATGCACTTGTTTTTGTAATAAAAATGAAATATTAATATCTGTATATATTGTCAATTATGTTGTATATTTGCATAGTATTACGAAAATACATGGTTTATTCTCTTTGAGCTCACCGAAAAAAGTAGTGGCTAAGAGTCTGAATATTTTAAACATAGTGCAGAATGTCCGTACAATCTTTTCTTACATTTAGAAGTTTGCAGGCTGACGAAGATTTTATCTTTGATAAACTCTTTAGTCAGAACACTTATATATCATTTCTAATCGAATATTTATTCTCAATCAAATATCTAATCAACACAATTCACTTATGAAAAGAAAAGCGTTTCTTCTTTTTCTTTTATGCCTAGGTACTTTTACCTCTTTGATGGCGAAGGATGTAGTTTCGGGACAAGTCTTTGATAAAGACACAAAAGATCCGATCATTGGTGCTACTGTCCTTTTAGAAGGAACATCTATCGGTACGGTAACCGATTTAGATGGAAACTTCAGTCTGAATTTTGCTAAAACTTCGGTTCGTAAAATTCAAATCAGCTACATGGGATATGTGGCTCAGGTGCTTTCTTTCACTAATTCAAAAACTGACTTAGGGAAAATTTATCTTGAACCGGCAACAATCGGGATGAAAGACGTTAATATTACAGCATCTATTGTGCGTCGTGATCGTATGACACCGATTGCATTGTCAGATGTAAAAGTTGACGTTATTGAAAACAAGTTAGGAAATCAGGAGTTTCCTGAGATTATGAAATCTACTCCATCTATCTACGCAACGAAAGGTAATGGTGGTTTTGGTGAATCTCGTATCTCGCTTCGTGGTTTCGGATCTGAGAACATTGGTATGTTGATCAACGGTATGCCTGCGAATGACATGGAGAATGGTAAATTCTACTGGTCAAACTGGGCTGGTTTGTCTGACGTAACTCAACAAATTCAGATTCAACGTGGTTTAGGTGCTTCTAAAATGGGTATTTCTTCTGTGGGTGGTACAATGAATATCATCACAAAAAGTACAGATGCTAAAGAAGGTGGTAGTCTTTACAC